>VERC01000289.1 GCA_018882825.1 Acidimicrobiia bacterium
CACCATCGCCTGGGGTGTCCTGCCCGGACTCCTCACCCACTTCACCGATCAGGTCACGCTCTTCTCCCTGCTGCGCTGAGCGCATGTCCGACGGCGTTCCGTTCTCGGAGTTCATGGACGGTGCGCTGTACGACCCGGTCACCGGCTTCTATGCAGTCGAGGGTCGCGCCGGGCGGCGAGGCGACTTCCTGACCTCGCCCGAGGTGGGACCACTGTTCGGGGCGCTGGTGGCCGAGCGACTCGATCGCGAGTGGGATCGACTCGGTCGTCCCGATCCCTTCGTGGTGGTCGATGCCGGGGCCGGTCCGGGCACCCTGGCCCGTGCCCTCGCCTCGGCCTCACCCCGATGCGCGCCCGCCCTGCGGTACGTCCTGGTGGAGGCCAGCGCCTCGCAGCGTCGCCGCCATGCCGAGCACCTCGACGGGTGGGAGGGGGAGGTCGACGCCGAGGGTCTGGCCCGCTTCGTCACCTCGACCGGCTCCGGGCCGCGCTTCGCGTCGTCGACGGTCCTGCCCGTCGACGTCGACGGTGTGATCGTGGCCAACGAACTGCTCGACAACCTTCCCTTCGACATCGTCCGTCGCACGCCGGAGGGAGCGGAGATGCTGACGGTGGTCGACGGGGGACCGTCCACCGGATCGGTACCGGTCGAGCTCCCCGACGAGGTCGACGCGTTGTTGACCCGCGTGCCGATGGGAACGTGGGTGCCCTGGCAGCACCGCGCCCGCCAATGGGTGGCCGATGCCCTGTCCTCGCTGCGTCGCGGGACCGTGATCGTGCTCGACTACGGCGACACCACCGACGCACTGGCGGCGCGTCCGGAGACGGGATGGTTGCGCACCTACGCCGCCCACGAACGGGGTGCCGACCCGTTCGCCGAGCCCGGATCGCGCGACATCACGTGCGATGTCGACATCGACCAACTCTCGCTCGATCGGTCTCCGGATCTGATCACCACCCAGGGGGAGTGGCTGGAGGGGCTGGGGATCGACGACCTCGTGGCCGAGGGCCGTCGCCAGTGGCACGAGCGGGCGACCGCCCCCGACCTCGTCGCGCTGCGCGGTCGGTCGCGGGTGGGGGAGGCCGAGGCCTTGTGCGATCGATCCGGCCTCGGCGCCCATCTCGTGCTGGAGTGGCATCGGCGGCCGACGTGGAGCACCGCCGAAGCGGACCGGTAACCTCGCCCCGACCAGTCCGACGGGGGGCACCGTGGCCGAAGGAACGACCGAACCGACGATCGAGGACTACTTCCGCGAGGACAGGGTGTTCCCGCCCTCGGAGCAGTTCCGGGCGCAGGCCCTCGTCACCGACGACTCGCTCTACCGCGAGGCCGCGGCCGATTTCGAGGCGTTCTGGGCCCGTCAGGCCCGTGAGTTGCTCACCTGGCGCACCGACTTCGACACCACCCTCGAGTGGGATCTGCCCTTCGCCAGGTGGTTCGTGGGCGGCTCGTTGAACGTGGCCGAGAACTGTCTCGACCGGCACGTGGCCGCCGGGCGAGGCGACCGGGTGGCGTTCCACTGGGAGGGCGAGCCCGGCGACACCCGCACCATCACCTACGCCGAGCTGCTCGACGAGGTGTGCCGGTTCGCCAACGTCCTGGCGGGTCTCGGTGTGGGTCGGGGCGACCGCATCGCCATCTACATGCCGATGATCCCCGAACTTCCCGTGGCCATGCTCGCCTGTGTGCGGCTGGGCGCGGCCCACTCGGTCATCTTCGGCGGGTTCGCTCCCGACTCGATCGTCGACCGGGTGCACGACGGTGAGTGCAAGGTGGTGGTGACCGCCGACGGTGGGTACCGCCGGGGTGCAGCGGCACCGCTCAAGCCCAATGTCGACGAGGCCATGACCCAGTGCCCGACGGTGACCGACGTCGTCGTCGTGCGGCGCACCGGTGGCGAGGTGACCATGGTCGAAGGTCGCGATCACTGGTACCACGACCTCATGGCGACGGCGTCGGCGGAATGTCCGGCGGAGGCATTCGACAGCGAGAACCTGCTCTACCTGCTCTACACCTCGGGCACCACGGCGAAGCCCAAGGGCATCATGCACACCACGGGTGGGTACCTGACCCAGGTGGCCTTCACCCATCGCTACGTGTTCGACCTCCATCCCGACCGCGACGTCTACTGGTGTGCGGCCGACGTCGGGTGGGTGACCGGTCACAGTTACATCGTGTACGGGCCCCTGGCCAACGGGGCCACCAGCGTCATGTACGAGGGCACCCCCGACACGCCGGGTCGCGACCGCCTGTGGGACATCGTCGAGCGCTACGGCGTCACGCAGTTGTACCTGGCGCCGACCGCCATCCGGATGTTCATGAAGTGGGGCGAGGCGGAGCCGGCCGGGCACGATCTGTCGTCGTTGCGGGTGCTCGGTTCGGTGGGGGAGCCCATCAACCCCGAGGCGTGGATGTGGTACTTCACCCACATCGGGGGCTCGCGCTGTCCGATCGTCGACACCTGGTGGCAGACCGAGACCGGTGGTCACATGATCACGCCGTTGCCGGGCGTGACCCCCCTCAAGCCCGGTTCGGCCACCTTCCCCCTGCCCGGCATCGGGGTC
>VERC01000053.1 GCA_018882825.1 Acidimicrobiia bacterium
GACCGAGGTGGCGGCTCAACACGTGCACACCCAGTTCGACAGGATTCGACTGGACGATGACCAACGGGGGCGCAGTCCGTCGCTCGAGCACCTCGGCATAGGTGGAGAACACGGCGAGGTTGTCCCGGGCCAGAGCGACTCGGTCGACGTTGGCCCGCGGGTCGGTGGGGACCGTCCTCCCGGCCAGCATCACCACCACATCGGCGTCGACGGCATCGGGGTCGTCGGTGATCTCGATGCTCGGCGCATCATCGGCGAAGGCATCGCGCAGGTCGGCCCGCAGACCGTGCAACTCGGTCTCGCTGGCCCCGCCGTGGTGGCCCACCAACTGGAGCCTGGCCGACGAGTCCATCACGTGCTCGTCGAGCAGTTGGGCGGCCAGTTGTCGACCGCAGGAACCCGCGGCGCCGATGATGGCGATGTCGGTCGTCTTCGGGTGCACGGCCTGCCTTTCCTCCGGGACGGAGCATGACCATAGGCTCGCTCCCATGCGTGTGCCCCTCACCGTCAACGACTTCCTGCGTCGGGCCGAACTCGTCTATGGCGACCGGATCGCCATCGTCGACGATCCCGACCAACCGGCATCGAACTGGGGTGCGATCGACTACCGGGAGATGGCCCGTCGGGCCCGAGCCATCGCCGCCGGTCTCGATGCACTCGGAATCGCGGAAGGCGAACGCGTGGCGATGGTGTCGCACAACTCGGCGCGACTCATGACGGCGCTGTTCGGGGTCTCCGGATCCGGTCGGGTGCTGGTACCGATCAACTTCCGTCTGGTCGCGGCGGAGATCACCTACATCATCGAGCACTGCGGCGCGCGTGTCCTGCTCGTCGATCCCGAGATCGCACCGGCGCTCGAGTCGGTCACGTGCGAGATGAAGTGGGTCATCGGCGAGGAGACCGACGCCCGACTCATGCGTTTCGATGCCGAACCCCGACCGTGGGACGGCGACGAGGATGTCACCGCCACCATCAACTACACGTCGGGCACCACTGCTCGACCCAAGGGCGTGCAGTTGACGCACCGCAACATCTGGCTGAATGCGTCGATCTTCGGTTGGCACATGGGTGTGAGCGATCGCGACGTCTACCTGCACACGCTCCCGCAGTTCCACTGCAACGGGTGGGGGATGCTCTACGCGGTGACGGGAATGGGTGGACGACACGTGATCCAGCGCAAGGTCGACGGTGCCGAGATCCTGCGCCGTGTGGAGCGCGAGGGTGTGACGCTGATGTGCGGGGCGCCGGCGGTGCTGAACACGATCCTGGACGCGGCGACCGACTGGGACGGACCGATACCGGGCGCCGGCACCCTCCGGATCGTCGTGGCCGGCGCGCCGCCACCCACGCGATCGATCGAGCGGTGCATGAGCGAACTGGGTTGGGAGTTCAACCAGATCTACGGACTCACCGAGACGACACCGGTGATCACCATCAATCGTCCCCGCGCCGAGTGGGACGGTCTCGAGGCGCACCAGCGCGCCGTCCGTCTGTCGCGTGCCGGTGTCCCCGTGATGGGGAGTCGGATCGAGGTCGACGCCACCGGTGAGGTGCTGGCCCGCGGGAACATGGTGATGGAGGGTTACTGGGAGCAGCCCGAGGCCACGGCCGACGCCATCCGTGATGGGTTCTTCCACACTGGTGACGGAGGTTCCCTCGGTGACGACGCCTACCTCACCATCGCCGATCGCAAGAAGGACGTGATCGTCTCCGGAGGTGAGAACGTCTCGTCGATCGAGGTGGAGGACGTGATCTTCCGTCATCCGGCGGTGGCCGAGGTGGCCGTGATCGGCATTCCCGACGAGAAGTGGGGTGAGTCTGTGCTGGCCCTGGTGGTGGTGGCCCCGGGGGCCTCGCTCACCGAGCACGAGGTCATCTCGTGGACCCGTGAACACCTGGCGGCCTACAAGGCTCCCAAGACCGTCGAGTTCAGGTCGGAACTGGCGCGCACGGCGACCGGGAAGTTGCAGAAGTTCAAGTTGCGCGAGCCCTACTGGGCCGGGCGCGAGCGGCAGGTGAACTGACGTTGTCGATCGACCCGCGCACGCCGGTGATCGTCGGCGTCGCCCAACTGGCCAACAAGGACGACGATCGGATCGTCCATCCCGTGGAGTTGATCGCCGAGGCCGTGGAGGCGGCGGCCTCCGATGCCGGCCGCGCGATCCTCGGCGCGGTGGGCAAGGTGTACGCCACACCGTTGTCGGTGTTCAGCACCGACGACGCGCCGAGCGCACTCGTCGAACGGTTCGGGCTCGACGTGCGCGACACCTTCGAATCCCGCTACAGCGGTGCCTCGCCCCAACGGATGCTGGCCGACGCCTGCCGTTCGATGCAGGACGGACGACTCGATGCCGCGCTCATCGTGGGCGGAGTGGCCGAGGCTTCGGTGCGACGGGCCCGTGCCCTCGGCATGGACCCACCCGCACCGCCGACGGCGATGTGGTCCCAGGGGTCGACGGGTGACCGCGGTGAACGACGAATGCGCGAGGGCTACCGACCCAGCGATCGCTTCGCCGAGATGCACACGGGCGGCCAGTTGCCGGTGCACATGTTCTCGATGCTGGAGAGCGCGATGGCGGCCGCCGCCGGTCGCACCCCGGCCGAGCACAGGGCCGAGTTGGGTCGACTCATGGCCCGGTTCACCGAGGTCGCTGCCACCCGACCCGACCTGGCCTGGTTCCCCACGACGCGCACGCCCGAGGACATCGCCGACGTCCGTCCCGACAATCGACTGGTCACCGAGCACCTCACCAAGCTGATGTGCTCGTTCCCGACGGTCGACCTCGCCGCCGCGGTGATCGTGTGCACCACCGAGTGCGCCGACCGACACGGGATCCCGACCGATCGGCGCGTGCACCCGTGGTCGGTGGCCGCGGCTCCCGATGTCCCACCCTCGCAGTGGCCTTCCCTCGACCGGTCGCCAGCGATGGGCGTCGCCGTCGACACGGCGTTGGCCGTCGCCGGACTCGGTGTGGATGACATCGCCGCGTTCGATCTCTACTCGTGCTTCCCGGCGGCGGTGGAGTTGGCACTCGGCGCACTGGGGCTGGCACTCGACGATCCTCGTCCGGCCACCCTCACCGGTGGGTTGCCCTACTTCGGCGGACCGGGTGCCTCGTACTCGTTGCACGGCGTCGTGTCGATGGTCGAGCGGTGCCGTCGACTCCCCGACGAGCACGGTCTGGTGGTGGGACTGGGCGGGATGCCCAACGACTTCGCCGGTGTCGTCCTGTCGGCGACGCCGGCGACGGCGCCCCGATACGTGGAGGTGGAGGCGCCGAGCGTCGACAACGTGCCCACGGTGTTCGAGTGGAACGGTCGGGCCCGGTGCGAGGCCGCCACTCTCGGCTACGGCGCCGACGGTCACGCCCAGGTGGCGCCGCTGTTGGCCCGGGTGGACGACGGCGCCCGCATCGGCGCTCGACCCCATCCCGAACTCGTGCTCGACGAGCTTGCCGGAACCGATCTCGTCGGTTCCACCATCGAACTGGTCACCGTCGACGAGGTCGTGTGGTGGCGGCCGGTCTGAGTCGGTCGCGCCGCTAGCGTTCGGTTCGATGCTGCCGCTGTCGATACTCGACCTGTCGATCGTGGGCGAGGGCGAGACCGTCGCCGATGCCCTCGCGTCGTGTGTGACGCTGGCCTGCACGGCCGAGGCCAGCGGGTACGCACGGGTCTGGTACGCCGAGCATCACAACATGGCGGCCGTCGCCTCGTCGGCCACCGCCGTGCTCATCGCCCACGTCGCGGCCCACACCGATCACATCCGGCTCGGTTCGGCCGGGATCATGCTTCCCAACCATCCGCCGCTGGTCGTCGCCGAGCAGTTCGGGACTCTGGCCTCACTCCACCCCGGACGCATCGACCTCGGTCTCGGTCGTGCGCCGGGCACCGATCAGGTGACCGTCCGGGCGCTGCGTCGCGATCCGGCCGCGGCCGAGGACTTCCCCCGCGACGTGCTCGAACTGCAGGCCTTCCTCGGCGACGAGTCGCGGGTGCCCGGGGTGGAGGCGACGCCGGGCAAGGGGACGCACGTGCCGATCACCATCCTCGGCTCTTCGTTGTTCGGCGCCGAACTGGCGGGACTGCTCGGAGTGCCGTTCGGGTTCGCGTCGCATTTCGCCCCGACGCACCTCTGCGAGGCGGTGGCGCTGTACCGGGCCACGTTCCGACCTTCGCAACAGCAGTCCGAGCCGTACGTGCTGGCTGGCGTGAACGTGATCGCCGCCGACGATGCCGATGATGCCCAGCGTCAGTTCGTGCAGCAGCGTCGAGCACGTCTCCGTCGGTTCCTGTTGCGACCGGGCGTCGAAGTGACCGACGAACAGGTCGACCGGATCCTCGAGTCCCCTCAGGGTGCATCGGTGGCGGCCATGCTCACTCACACCGCGGTGGGCACCGGCGAGATGGTGGCCGAGCAACTGGCCGAGTTCGCCCGGTTCGCCGATGCCGATGAGTTGGTCGTCTGCCATCAGTCGCCGCGGGTCGACGACCGGTTGCGGTCGGTGGAGCTGACGGCCAAGGCGGTCGGCCTGCGAGGCTGATCCGACCGGTCGTCGGCGTGACCTCCTCCGTCGGCACCGCGTTGACGCTCGGCCTAGGGTCGGCGCCATGACAGGGAGACTCGAAGGACGCGTGGCGGTCATCACCGGAGCCGGTCAGGGCATCGGCCGGGGTATCGCCCGACGGTTCGCCCGTGAGGGGTGCAACGTGGTGGTGGCCGAGATGCGGTCCGACACCGGCGAGCGCACAGTGGGCGAGGTGAAGGAACTCGGAGGTGACGCGATCTTCGTGGCCACCGACGTGGCCATCGAGGAACAGGCCCGCGGCTGTGTGGCTGCCGCCGTCGAGCACTGGGGTCGTATCGACGTGCTGGTCAACAACGCCTGGGGCGGAGGCGTGACCACCCGTCTGGAGTGGACGCCGAACGAAGCACTCGAGCACGGGTTCACGCTCGGTCTCATGGCCGCGTTCTGGACGATGCAGGAGTCGTTCGAGCACATGAAGGCCCGAGGAGGAGGATCGATCATCAACATCGCCTCGCTCAACGGTGTGAACTCACATGTCTTCACCAGCGGGTACAACACCGGCAAGGAGGCCATGCGCACACTCACGCGGAATGCCGCGGTGGAGTGGGGACGATGGAACATCCGCAGCAACGTGATCTGTCCGGGCGCGGCCACCGAGGCCTACCGGGCCTTCGCCGCCGCCAACCCGGAGACGGCCGCCAAGATGCTGGAGGACAACCCGATGCGGCGTATGGGTGATCCCGAGAACGACATCGGCGGTGCCGCGCTGTTCCTGGCCAGTGACGACAGCGCCTATGTCAACGGCAACACGCTCATGGTCGGGGGCGGCACCCATGTGAACGGTGTGTCGTGGCGCCCGGTCATGCCCGAGGAGCGCCCGCCCGGACCGTGATCCTCAGCCGTGAGCGAGGGGAAACGCCGGTGTCGACAACCGGTCGCCATCGCGCAAACCGGCGTGATGGGGCTTCTCCGGCGCACCGACACGACGATGGAAGACGACGCCGTCGCCGGCGTACCTGATGCTGATGGCTCGCCGCCGACGCGTGGCACTGGCATTCGCACCGGCGCCGTGGATGGTCCGGGCGTGGTGCACGACGAGATCACCCGGCTTCGTCTCGAACGACACGATCGGGGCATCGTCGATCATCGAGTAGTCGGGCACGGCCTCACCGACGGTGCCGGGCAGCTGCATGTCGGACACGAACATGTTGGGGCGGTACTCGGTGTGGTCGAGGTGCGAGCCGACCACGTAGACAACGGCGCCAGTGGAGTAGTCCACCTCGTCGAGCGGGATCCAGGTGGTGCAGACGTTCTCGCCGTCGAGATGGAAGTAGGCCATGTCCTGATGGAAGCCCGTGCGCTCCTGCGTCCCCGGTTCCTTCACGAGCACACTGTCCTCGTAGAGCCACACGCTCTTGCTGCGCAGCAGGGCCGCCACCACCGTCGGCACCGGTGACGTCGTGGCGAACTCGGCGAATTCGGGATGCACGCACCAGTGGTCGGTGCCGCCGCGGAACGTGCCCCGGGCCACGCCCGAGGCGGCGACCCCCTCGTCGACCAGACGGGTGGCACCGGCTCCCGACTCCAGCGCGTCGGCCATGGCGGTCAGGTCGGCGGCCTCGTCGGCGGCCAGCATCCGGTCGATCGGGTCGGCCATGGCCATCACGACATCGAGGGGGAGGATGTCGCGCAGGCACACGACGCCGTCCCGCCAGAAGGTGGCGATCTCCTCGTCGGTGACGGACCGACGGGGCGCACTGGTCGGTGTGGTCATGGCGCCGATGATGTCCGATTCAGCCGGCGATCGCCGAGGCAACCGCGTAGTAGAGAGGAATGCCGATGGCGATGTTGATCGGGAAGGTGATGCCCAACGCGAGCGTGAAGTACCGACTTGGCCGCGCCTCGGGGATGGCGTAGCGAACCACGGCCGGCACCACGATGTAACTGCCGCTGGCGGCGAGTACGGCGAGGAGTGTGAGGTCGCCGACGGTCAGTCCCAGAGCCCATCCGATCGCCAGGGCGAGCGTCGCGTTGACGAAGGGCACGATGGCGCCGAAGGCGATGAGGAAGGGTCCGACGTCGCGGACCTCGCGCAACTGTCGGGCCACGAGCAGACCCATCTCCAGCAGGAAGAAGGCGAGGAAGCCCTTGAACACTCCGTTCACGAACGGCGCCATGGCTTCGCCGCCCTTGTCGCCGCTGAGCGCGCCGATGATCATCGAGCCGATGAGGAGCAGATGCGCACCGTCGGTGAAGGCCTCGCGCAGCACCTCCTTGATCGAGATCGGGGCACCGCTGTGTTCCTCACCGGTCTCTTCGGGTCCGCGCTGACCGGCCGGGTGGGCAGCCTCGGGTACGAGGGCTTGAGCGTCGGTAGCGGCCAACCCCTTGATCGCGGAGGCCAGGGTCGGTTCGACCACGCCCATCTCGGAGCCGGTGCCGATGCGGGACCGCACCCAGGTGGCGAGCAGTACGGCCATGATGATGGCGGGAGACTCCATGAGCACGAGTGCCACCGTCATGTGACCGCCGGCCTCGTCACCGCGGGAGACGAGGAACTGCGAGGCGGTGACGAAGGTGACGGCGCTCACCGAACCGTAGGTGGCGGCGATGGCGGCCGCGTCGAATGCATTCACACGGCGGCGGAGCACCATGAACCACACGGCGGGAATGAACAGCGCGAGCACGATGGCGGCGCCGAGCACCTTGACGCCGTCGCCCGACAGTCCGGCATCGGCGAGGGCCTGGCCCCCCTTGAAGCCGAGCGCCATCAACAGGTAGAGCGACAGGAATTTCGCCACCGGAGCGGGGATCTCGAGATTCGAGCGGATGAGTCCGATGACGACGCCGAGGAAGAAGAAGAGCACGGCGGGGTCGGTCAGGTTCTTGAGTACGTCGGCGTCCACCGTTCTCCTCGGGGCTGGGCGGCGGAGTGAACCGACGAACGGTACTACAGGAAATGAATCTCGGATAAAGTGCCGAGGTGATTCCGTTGCGCACGATCGGCATCGTCGGCGGAGGACAACTCGCTCTCATGATGGCCGAAGCGGCGAGCCGGATCGGCCTCGAGGTCGAGGTCCTGGCCGCCCGGTCGGACGATCCTGCGGCGAGGATCGTCCCCCGCACGAGCATCGGCGATCCGGGCGATCCCTCGGCACTGCGGGACCTCGCTGGGCGGTGCGAGGTCGTCACCTTCGACCACGAGATGGTCGATCCGACGGTGCTGGGCGATCTCGAATCCGAGGGGTTCGTGCTGCGTCCGGGGGCGCGGGCCATGGCCGTGGCCGTGGACAAGGAGCGGCAACTCGAGGTGTTCGGCCGGCTCGGTCTGCCGGTACCCGCGACCACGGTGGCGCGGTCGCTCGACGAGGTGCGCATCGCCATCGATGCCGTGGGCGGGACGGCGGTGCTGAAGGTGGCCATCGGTGGGTACGACGGTCGCGGCGTGCTGCTGGGCGCCACCGCCGAGTCGGCGACCGAGTGGATGCCTGATCGTCCCGTGGCGGTGCTGGTGCAGCCCGAGATGGACATCGACGCCGAGATCGCGGTGCAGGTCGTGCGCGGTGCCGATGGTGACATGGTGGTGTACCCCGTGGTGCGGACCGTGCAGCGCGACGGGATGTGCGCCGTGGTCCAGGTGCCGTCCCGCCTCGATCCGGAGATCGAGCGGGCCGCTGTCGACATGGCGAGGTCGGTCGCCGACGAGATCGACGTCGTCGGTGTGCTGGCCGTCGAGTTCTTCATCGTCGATGGTGCCCTGCTGCTCAACGAGATCGCGGCCCGACCGCACAACAGTGGACACATCACCATGGAGTCGTCGCGCACCTCGCAATTCGAGAATCACCTCCGCGCCGTGGCCGGGCATCCGCTCGGATCGACCGAACTCGTCGTTCCCGCGGCCGCCATGGTCAACGTGGTCGGATCGTCCCGTACCGGAGGTGGGTACGGAATTCTCCCCGCCGACGTGGCCGTGCATCTCTACGGCAAGCGGCCTCGACCCGGTCGGAAGTTGGGACACGTGACGGCCACGGCGGTAACCCTCGAAGACGCCACCGAACGTGCGCTCCGCGCCGCCCGGACCCTGGAGAACGGAGCGTCCACGTCATGAAGGTCGCCATCATCATGGGCAGTGATTCGGATCTCGGTGCCATGCAGGCTGCCATCGACGTTCTCGACCGGTTCGATGTGCCCCATGTCGTGCGCTGCGTGTCGGCTCATCGTGATCCGCAGGCCATGATCGATTTCGCGGCCGGTGCCGAGGCCCAGGGGTTCGACGTGATCATCGCCGGCGCCGGCGGAGCCGCGCACCTTCCCGGGATGGTGGCTTCGGCCACGACGCTGCCGGTCATCGGTGTGCCGGTGCGCCGCCCGGCGCTCGACGGGCTCGACTCGTTGTTGTCGATCGTGCAGATGCCAGCGGGCATCCCCGTGGCCACCATGGCCATCGACGGCAGCGAGAACGCCGGGCTCCTCGCCGTGCGCATCCTCGCCCGATTCGACGAGCGGTTGCGAGCGCGACTGGGCGAGCACGCGGCGGAACTTCGTGCTGCCGTCGCCACCAAGGACGCCGCCATCACCCGGGAGCGACGATGACCATGCCCCGGATCATCGCCAGGATCCACCCTCGAGGAGCGCATCGGTGAGTACAGAGTTCGAGAAACCCTCGTGGACCTTCTTCACCAACCACGGTCACGTCCTGGTGTGTCTGGCCGGTGATCCTGATCTGCGCACCCGCGATGTCGCCGAGATGGTGGGGATCACCGAGCGTTCGGCCCAGGCCATCATCGGCGACCTCGTCGAGGCCGGCTATGTCACCCGCATCAAGGAAGATCGTCGCAATCGGTACGTGGTGCACGGTGACATACCGCTGCGCCACCCGCTCGAATGCGATCACACGGTCGGTGAGTTGCTCGAGGCGCTCGACCGGCCGGTGGCCGGACGCAATCGCAGGGGGGCCTGAACGTCGGACGGCGCGGGCCGAGGCCCGCGCCGTCCCTCGGCTGCCGTCGTGACGTGCTCAGCTCGGCAGCGAGGCCATGCGCTCCAGTCGTTCGATCCGCTCCTCCACGGGCGGATGGGTCATGAACATGCGGGTCATGTCCCGGCGACGCCCGGTGAGGGGGTTCACGATCCAGGCGCTGGCCTGCGCCGGAGCGATCTCCATCGGTGCGCGCTGGGAGATCGTGTCGAGTCGTCGCAGGGCCGAGGCCAGGGCCAGTGGGTCGCCGCTGATCGAGGCACCGACCCGATCGGCCTCGTACTCCCGTGAACGCGACACTGCCATCTGCAACATCCCGGCGGCGATGGGGGCGATGATCGCCATCAGCAGCAGCGTTGCTCCCGACGGACCATCGTCATCGTCGCTCGATCCACCGAACAACCCGGCGAACATCGCCATGTTGGCCAGGAACGAGATGGCGGTGGCGATGGCGGCCGCCACCGAGCCGATGAGGATGTCGCGGTTACGGATGTGTGCCATCTCGTGGGCCAACACGGCGCGGACCTCGTCGGACGGACAGTTCTGCAACAACCCCTCGGTCACGGCCACGGCGCTGTGTGACGGGTTGCGGCCGGTGGCGAAGGCATTGGGTTGCGGTGAGGGTGAGATGTACACCTTCGGCTTGGGCAAGCCGGCCCGGCCGGCGAGTTCGTCGACCATGGCGTGGAGCTCGGGGGCCTCGCGCTCGCTCACCTCGTGGGCGTGGGCCGCCTTCACCGCGATGCGATCGGAGAACCAGTAGGAGGCGCCGGTGATGGCGAAGGCGATGACCAGTCCGATCATCGCTCCGCCGGCACCGCCGAACATCGAGCCCAGCAGCACGAACAAGCCACCGATGGCGCCGAGCAGGACGGCGGTCTTGAGGGTGTTCCTGAATGCCATCGTCGACCTCCTCAGCCGAACTCGAGCAGATCCGACAGGAAGCTGCTCGCCTTCTTCTTCTTGGGCTTGTACTCGTGATGATCCGACTTGGAACGGTCGTCGCGGTACTTCTCCTCCTTGTACCGCTTCTCCTCCTTGTACTCCCGTTCCTCGCGCCGGTAGTCGTCGTAGTCACGGTTGGAGCGCTCGATGACCTTGTCGAGTTCCCCGCGGTCGAACCACACGCCGCGACACTCGGGGCAGTAGTCGAGCTCGATCCCTTCCCGATGGGTGATGGCGAGTTCGCGTCCGTCGACCGGGCACTTCATGTGTCGCTCCTGACTGGTTCGGTGGTGGAGTAGAGCTCTTCGACCTGAGCGGCGTAGTGAGCGAGGATCGGTCGACGACGCAACTTGAGCGTCGGGGTGAGGAAGGCCGAGTCCTGGGCCCACTCGTCGGGCAGGATCAGTATCCGTTTCACCCGCTCGGCCCGTGAGAACCGGGCCATGACCTCGTCGACGCCCCGCTCGACCTCGGCCACGACCTCGGGGTGACGGCACAGCAGAGCCGGTTCGTCGATGCCCAGTTGTCGGTTCGACGCCCACAGCAGCAGCGCTTCGTGGTCGAGCGTCACGAGAGCGCCGACCCAAGGTCGGCCGTCGCCCACGGCGATGGCGTGGGCCACCAGCGGTAGCGAACGGATGGCCGCCTCGAGGTTGGCCGGACTCACGTTCTTGCCACCGGCGGTCACCAGCAGTTCCTTCTTGCGGTCGACGATCCGCAGATGACCGTGTTCGTCGAGCACCCCGATGTCGCCGGTGTGCAACCAGCCCTCGCCGTCGATCGTCTCGGCGG
>VERC01000290.1 GCA_018882825.1 Acidimicrobiia bacterium
GCACCGGTGTCCCCCGGAAGAACCAGACGTAGGCCCAGGCGACGGAGGAGAGCAGGCGGCTCTGCGACATCCGGAGGACGGCCACGATCACACCGATCACGACCCCGACGACCATGGAGATGACCGTCAGTTCGATCGTGACCCGCACGCCCTGGAGGATCTGGGAGGAGAACAGGTACTCACCCACGATGTCCCAACCGAAGCGGCTCCCCGTCTGACCGGGCTGCTCGGTCTGGGAGAAAACCAGTGTGTGCACGAGCATGGCGAGCAGCACCGTGAGGATCGCCGCCAGCACCCAGCGCCACGGATGACGCACGGGGACGGCGCGGATGGCCGCGCCGCGTCGTCGCGGGCTCGGTCGCTCATCCGCAGGGGCGGGAGTCGAGTTCGGCGTCATGCTCTCATCGGCCACCCGCGATCAACGTCCTGCGCCGTTGATCGTCACTCCGGCTTCGGTGACTGCGCCGGACTCCGTGCCCCACTTCTTCATGATGTCACCATAGGTGCCGTTGGCGATCAGGATCTTGAGTGCGGCCTGCACCGCGAAGGCGAGGGAGCTCCCCTTGGGCACGGCGATGCCGTAGGGAGCGGAGTTGAGGACAGAACCCGACTGCTGGAACATCCCGTTGGTGGAGGTGAGGAGGTAGCCGACGACCGGCGAATCGGCGAAGCCGACATCGGCCCGGCCACTCGACACGGCGAGGCTCACGGCGTTCTGGTCCGGGAAACTGCGCACGGCGACGGATTTCTTCCCGGCCTCGGTGCAGGCGGTGGAGGCTTCTTCCGCCTCGTCCACCTCGACCGTGCCGGCCTGGACCGCGACGGTGTACCCGCAGAGGGAGTCGGTGCTCGAGAACACCGCAGGAGAACCGGATTTCACGTAGAAGGCCTGACCGGCGTTGAAGTAATTGACGAAGTCGACGACCTGCTGACGCTCCACCGTGTCGGTGAAGGCGGAGAGGCCGATGTCGTACCGGTTGGCCAACATCCCGGTGATGATGGCATCGAAGCCCATGTTCTGCTGCACGGGCCTCAGACCGAGCACCTGGGCGATGGCCACGCCGAGATCGGCGTCCATCCCGATGATCTTCGTGCCGCCGGGGGCGAGGAACTCCAGCGGCGGATAGGACGCATCCATGCCGAAGACCAACTTCCCCTTCGAGGCGATCTTCTCGGGCACGAGCGCGGCGGCGGCTGCGTCCTTCGACTGGGTCGGGATCGTCGCCGTCGGGAGTGTGCTCGACGTCTGGTTGCCCGACTGCCCGGAACCGCCGGACGAACACGAACTGGCGAAGAGGAGGACGGCGACGATGGCCACGACGGCTGCGAGGTCCACTCGACGACGTGCTGCTCGACCGACTCGGAACACGCTCTCCTCCTGATGGGCGCGCCGAGTATGACACGGCACCGGAGCCGACGCCGGGTCGACACCGAGTGCTCGAGCGTTCAGGAACTCAGTGGACGACCGTGCTCGGTCGACGCGACGCCGCTCAGCGACGCTCGAGGATGCGGAGCGGCAGTCGCCGCGGCCCGCGCACCTGACCTTGGGAGAACGTCGTCGACTCGGATCGATCCAACTCGAATCGGGGGAAACGGGCGATCCACTCCTCCAGCGCGATCGTCATCTCCATGCGGGCGAGATTGGAACCCAGGCAGCGGTGGATCCCGAGACCGAACGCCGTGTGACGATTGATCTCGCGGTCGATCAGCACCTCGTCGGCGTTGTCGAACGCCTCCGGGTCCCGATTGGCGGCGGGGAAACTGAGGAAGATCCAGTCGTCCTTCTTCATCGGGCATCCCTGGAACTCGAAGTCCTCCTTCACGAGCCGCGCCATCGACACGGGTGCATACGCACGGAGGAACTCCTCGACGGCGGAGGGCAGCAACTCGGGATGGGCGACGAGCCGGGCGAGATCGTCGGGGTTCTGCGCGAGGTGCCAGATCGACGAACCGATGGCCGACCACGTGGTGTCGATGCCGGCCACGATCAACAGGACGATGGTGCCGAACACGTGCTGGTCGGACAACTTGTTGCCCATGATCTCGGCATCGAGCAGGTAACTGACCAGATCGTCACCGGGTTCGGCGCGTCGCTGTTGGATGACGGCGACGACGTAGTCCTCGACCGGGGCGAAAGCTGCGATGCGTTCCTCGGTGGGTAGATCGACGGCCTCGATGATGATGCCGACGAACGATCGGAACAGGTCACCGTCCTCGGGGGGCAACCCGAGCATCTTTGCGATCAGGCCGACCGGGATGTGCTCGGCGTACTGGACGCTGGCATCGACGGAGTCGGCATCACCCATCTCGTCGAGGAGCCGACGGCACAGCTCGCGGGTGAAGCCCTCGAGCGCGTTGATGGGACGAGGGGCGAACGCGGGCAGGAGGATCCGTCGAGCGACCTCGTGGAAGGGCGGGTCGGAGGTGATCGGCGGGGCCACGCCGATCGGGGCGGGCAGGGCGTCATCGCCGGGACGACCGTTGTGGATGACGACGGTTCGGGACGTGAAGTTCTCGGTGTCGTTGGCGATGGCCGAC
>VERC01000054.1 GCA_018882825.1 Acidimicrobiia bacterium
TTCGTCTCCACCTTCGTGGTCACCCGCATCATCGTGCGGGCGATCCGGGCGGGTCGGGGTCCGTTCAAGGACAACACGGTCGGTGGGGTGCACGTCCATCACGTGGTGCCCGGACTGTTCCTGATGATCGTGGGTGGGCTGGTCGCCATCGGCGCCGCCGGTGGCGGATGGGAGACACTCGCCGGCATCCTGTTCGGGATGGGTCTCGCCCTCGTGCTCGACGAGTTCGCGCTGATCCTCCACCTCGACGACGTGTACTGGAGCGAGCAGGGCCGATTGTCGGTCGATGTCGTGTTCGTGCTGGCCGCGGTGATGGTCTGCCTGCTCGTCGTCGGGTCACCGTTCGGCGTGGCCGAGAGCGAGACCGGCGGCGGTGGCCGGATCATCTCGGTGGTGCTGATCGCCCTGAGCCTCTCGTGTGCCGTGATCGCTGCGGTGAAGGGGAAGTTGGTCACCGCCGTCATCGGTGTGCTGGTACCGATCGTCGCCTTCACCGGTGCCGTGCGGATCGCCCGACCGAACTCACCGTGGGCGAAGCGTCGGTACCCGGACGGTTCGGCCAAACAGAAGCGCGCGGTCCTGCGCGAACTGGTCTTCGCTCGTCGGTGGCGGGCGAAGGTCGTGCGGGTGCAGGAGAAGGTGGCCGGAGTGTTCGGTCCGACCGACTGAGCCGTCGGTCGGACGACCGACGGTGATCGATCAGAGTTCGTAGTCGACGACCACCGGGGCATGGTCCGACCATCGCGTGTCGTACGACGGAGCCCGATCCACCCGAGCGTGGCGCGCTCGTCTCGCCAGATCGGGAGAGGCGATCTGATAGTCGATCCGCCACCCGGCGTCGTTGTCGAACGCCTTGCCCCGGAACGACCACCACGAGTACGGCCCGGCCTGCTCGGGATGGGCGGCCCGCACCACGTCGACCCAGCCGAGTTCGTCGAACCACCGATCGAACCAGGCTCGCTCCTCGGGGAGGAACCCGGCACTGGTGAGGTTGCCCTTCCAGTTCTTGAGGTCGGCCTCCCGGTGGGCCACGTTGAGATCGCCGGTGAGCAGCACGTGCCCGCCCTCGTCACGCAGTTCGCCCAGACGATCGGTGGCGGCCGCGAACCAGTCCAACTTCTCGCGCATCTTGGTCGGCGACGTCTCGTCGCCGGTGTGGGCGTAGGCCGAGATCACCGTGAACCGCCGGCGCTTCCCCGTGCGGATGTCGGCCTCGATCCACCGACCCTTGCCGGCGAACGAACGGGAGTGGTCGCCGTGACGATGGTCGATGATGGGCAGACGACTGGCGACGGCCACGCCGGCCCGGCCCTTCTCGCCCGCCTCGGCGTGGACGACGTTCCACCCCTCACCGAGCAGATCGGCCACCATCTCGTCGGGGGCCCGGACCTCCTGGAGGGTCACGATGTCGGGCCCGCACTCGGCCATCCACTCGTGCAACCCCTTGCGGGCGGCGGCCCGCAGGCCATTCACGTTGACCGTCGCGATCCTCAGCACCCGTCGATGGTGCCACGTCCGGGGCGGTCCGGGTGCTGGCTAGTCTCGGCCCATGCATTCGCGCGCTCTCAAGATCACGTTCGCCACGCTGGCCCTCGGCGGCGCCCTCCTCGTCGGCTGCAAGAAGTCGACGAAGGGCAACGTCCCCATCACGGGTCAGATCCCCACCACCACGACGACGAGCACCACCGCGCCGTCGAGCACCGTCACGACGCCGGCGGGTGGCGGGGCGACGACCACCACCACGATGGCGATGAACTGAGCGCGCCGGGCGCGTTCGACAAGGGGGATCGATGAACGGGCAGGCCCGCAATCCGCACGCCGGTGCGCCGTTCACCGACGGCGACGCCGCCATCGCCGCCGCGCTGGAGGACGTGTGCGTGCCGGCACTCATGTGTTCGATGGTGCACCTCACCGGCGATCCCTCGTGGATCCGGGGTGCGATCCGACCCCGCTCGGCGATCCTCAACGACTACGTCAGCGGACTCACCGTCGACGAGCAGGCCGAGGTGCGGGCCCGGGCCGTACCCGCCATCGCCGCCTGGCGCGACGCCGGCTGCCCCGTACCGGCCACCCCTTCACCGGAACTGGTGAAGGAGATGATGGACTTCATGGCCGCCGCCCCGGTCGATCCGGCGGTGGTCGACATGTTCGCCGACGATCTCCATCTCGACGGCGCCGACAGCGGTGCCATCACCTGGGGCGACGAGATACCCGCCGAGGCCAGGGCCGACTTCCATGTCGTGGTCATCGGCTGCGGGGAGTCGGGTCTGCTGGCCGGCATCCGTCTCGATCAGGCCGGCATCGACTACACGATCGTGGAGAAGACCGACGGCCCCGGGGGCACGTGGCGCGACAACCGGTACCCGGGGGCGCGGGTCGACATCGGCAGTCACTTCTACTGCTACTCGTTCGAACCGTCCGATCACTGGAGCGAGTACTTCTGTCGCCAGCCCGAGTTGCGCCGCTACTTCGAACACGTCATGACCACCTACGGCGTCGACCGCAACTGTCGGTTCGGCACCGAGGTGGTCCGCGCCGTGTGGGACGAGGACAGCGCCACGTGGGACGTCGAGGTGCGCACCGCCGACGGTGGCACCGACCACCTCACCGCCAACGTGCTCATCAGCGGTACCGGGGCGCTCAACGCCCCGAAGATGCCCGACATCCCGGGCATGGACGAGTTCGCCGGCCCGTCGTTCCATTCGGCGCGCTGGCCCGACGATCTCGACCTGACCGGCAAGCGGGTCGCCCAGATCGGTGCCGGTGCCTCGGGCTTCCAGATCGCGCCGACCATCGCTCCGGAGGTCGCGCACCTCGACATCTTCCAGCGCACCGCGCAGTGGATGTTCCCCAACATGAACTACCACCGGGCGGTGCCCGACGGCGATGCGTGGGCCATGCGCCATCTGCCCTTCTACGCCCGGTGGTTCAGGTTCCTGATGTTCTATCCGGCATCGGGTCTGAGCATCGAGAACTCCCGCATCGATCCGGACTGGCACGACCCCGAGGGTCGGTCCTACAGCAGGGCGAACTTCGAGCGGCGCACCATCTTCGAGGGCTGGATCACCTCGCATCTCGAGGGCCGCCCCGATCTCATCGAGAAGTCGATGCCGCACTACCCGCCGTCGGCCAAGCGCATGCTGCAGGACAACGGGTCATGGTTGAAGTGCCTGCTGCGCGACAACGTGGAGTTGATCCGCACCGGTATCGAGCGCGTCTGTGCCGAGGGAGTCGTCACCGTCGACGGCGAACTGCATCCGGCCGACGTGATCATCTACGCCACCGGGTTCCGTCACAACGACTACCTGTTCCCGATGACGATCATCGGTCGTGATGGGGTGAACCTGCGTGAGCAGTTCGGTGACGAGCCGACCGCGTACCTCGGTATCACGATCCCGAACTTCCCCAACCTCTTCTGCCTGTACGGGCCGGGCACCAACCTGGCTCACGGGGCCAGTCTCATCTTCCAGTCCGAGTGCCAGGTCAACTACGTGCTCGACGCCATCCGGCACCTGCTGGTCACCGGCGATCGGGCGATGGAGCCCAAGCGTCCGGTGCACGACGCCTACGTCGAGACCTACGTCTCCGAGATCAACCAGATGGTGTGGGCCCATCCGACCGTCAAGTATTCGCACTTCAAGAACAAGGACGGGCGGATCTACACGCTCTCGCCGTGGCCGATCCCGCAGTACTGGGGTTGGACGCGGGCGATCGACGTCGACGACTTCGACTTCGTCTGACCGGAGTCAGGCCGCGGCCGGGGCCATCGGCCGGGTCAGCACCCGCAGGGCCAACAGCGCCGACATGTAGAACACGAACGCGATCATCAGCACCGTGTTGAACCCGAACATCATGGCCAACAGGGTCGTGGCCACCGCGCCGGTGATCGAGGCGAAGCCGTTGACCGCCCAGCCCCAGGCGACGTATTCGCGGTGGTACTCGGTCAGTCCGGAGATGGCGCCGAGACCGAGCGGCATCATCACGCCGAGCGTCACTCCCAGCGGTGCCAGCACCACGAAGGCCACGGCGATGCGGGCGAACAGCGGCCAGCCGAGGAGCGCGTCGGTGATGGCCGGGAGGGCGAACAGATAGAACACCGTCAGCACCGCGATGACGCCGGCCAACGGCACCAGCGACCGTCGGATGCGATCCACCAGTCGACTGCTCAGGTAGGCGCCGATGCCGGTGAAGATCAGCACCGAGGCCAGTGTCACCGACAGCGAATAGGTGGGGAACCCGAGGAACAGCACGAGACGCTGGATGAGGGCGATCTCGAAGAACATGAAGCCGAAGCCGATCGACGCGAAGTACAGCGCCGACCCACCCTTGCGGGGGAAGGCCTTCCAGATCGGTCGGATGGCCACGAAGGGCACCAACAGGAACACGATGCCGAGCAGCGCGGCGATGCCGAGCAGGAGCAGCAGTACCCGTTCGCCCAGCGAGTCCTCCATGTCGAAGGTGTCGAGCGGTTGGGTGAAGTTGCGGGCGACGTCGCCGAACGAGGCGAAGTGCCAGAAGAAGGGACGGTTGTCGTCGATGGCACCGACCTGGTACGGGAAGTCGGCCAACAACGTGGAGAGCTCGGCATCGGAGGCCGACGCGATGTCGGCGGCGGTGTCACCGGGAGCGGCGTACCCGGGCGGAGGTGCCCAGCGGATGTCCGAGTCGGGAACGGCGCCAGCGGCGCGGGACAGGGCGACGATCTCGGCGCTGGTGAACGGCGAGCGCTTCACCAGCACGGTCGTGTAATCGCCGACCTCGAGGGCGGTGGAGCGGATCACGACGATGTGGGCACCCGGATCGGTGACGCCGCGTTCCTCGAGGGCCTTGCGGGCCGTGGCCACGTACCGGTTCGTGCGGTTGGCCTTGCGGTCGTAGTCCATCTCGCCGAACTGGGCGACGACGATGCCGTTGTCGGTGAGGTGGTCGAGCGAGGCGCCGATGGCATCGGAGGTGTAGAGGTAGCTCTCCGACAGCACGAAGGCACCCGACGCGGCGGCGTTGGTGGCGGAGTAGGAATCGGGAGCGGGGTACCAGATCACGTCGTAGGCCACGTCGGAGCGCTCGAGGAAGGTGCGGCCGTCGCCCTGCACGTAGTTGACCTTCGGGTTCTCGGCCAGGTTGCCGGTGTACTCGGCGAAGCGACCGGTGACCAGCGAGTGGGTGACGGGATTGAGTTCGACGGCGTCGATCGATCCGGCACCGAAGTGGAGCGAGGCGAGTATCTCGTTGCCGCCGGCGGCGCCGATGATCAGCACCTTCTCCACCGGCGCCGAGGCCGAGGCGAAGGCGAACAGTCGGGGATCGTTGTCGAAGCGGGTCAGGTTCGAGGTGTCGCCGTTCCATCGGTAGATGGCCGAGCCGAGCATGCCGTCGTGCAGCAACGCGATGCGGTCGCCCATGTCGTAGGCATCGACGCGGAACAGGCCACCCCATTCGCTGGCCAGCCTCGGCGGCACGGGAGCGTCGGGGTCGGGATTGCCGCGGTTGAGGATGGCGGTGGCGTTGGAGACGTTCTTGGTGGAATCGGCCTTCACGTCGGGCAGCAGCCCGGGCACGGCGACGAGTACGAGGGCGACGACCCCCACGATGGAGGCCACGATCCGGCCCGCGCCGAGGGCGGCCGGTCGCTCGGCGGCCCTGGTCACGAACGACAGGCGCAGGGAGGTGGCCGCCAGCAGCAGGGCCGCCCACAGGATGACGACCTCGGGCCCGACCCAGAACAACAGGAACACCACCACGGCGCAGGCCAGTCCGGCCCCGACCAGATCGGCGGCGTACAGACGCCCGATGCCGCTGGTCCGGCGACCGAAGAGCACGGCGATCATGATCCCGATGGCCACGAACGAGGCGAAAAGGGCGGTGCAGATGACGACGAGCATGACCAGGTTCTTGATCGAGGTCGCCGTTCCGTAATCCCAGATGTTGATGGTGTTGATGGGCACCTGCGTCACGATGAAGAAACCCACGATCGTCGAGATCGACGCGGCGATGAGTCCCCACCGCACGATGGTCTCGGTGCGGGCCGCCCGGATGCGCGCCGACACGGCCACGATGACGCCACCGCAACCGATGCCGAGAAGCGCCAGCCCGATCACCAGGTACGTGTAGTAGTAGTAGAGCTTGAACGAGATGATGCGGGTGTAGGCCACCTCGAGCAGCAACGAGGCGAAGGCCATCACGAAGATCTCGATGTGGAAACCCCGAGCCGAGCCCGTCTCGTCGGTCTCGGGAAGGTCGGTCGACTGCGTCATCGCGGGTGCTCTCCGTTTCCGTCCCACTCCCGGCGGCTGGGAGGCCAGGCGACCCGAGCACGGTACCGGAGTCCCGTCACCCCATCGGGGCACCGGCCGCCGGCCGGGGACACGACCGGGATCCTCGGCCCCGACCCCATCCGGTGCGACGATGCCCACGCCCGGGAGGTGGGTATGGCACGAGCACGGAGTCCGAGGGTGATGGGGGAGGACAGATGGTTCCTCGCCGGTCCACGGTCACGTCGTCACGAACTGCGCACGGTGGTGCGCACCGCCACCGAGATGGTCCGGGGGTTCCGTCGGCTGCACTTCGTGGGCCCCTGCGTCACGGTGTTCGGCTCGGCCCGGGTGTCCACCGACGACTGGTCGTACGTGACGGCGCAGGCGGTGGCCGCTCGACTCGGTGAGCGGGGGTTCTCGATCATGACGGGCGGGGGTCCCGGGATCATGGAGGCGGCCAACCGTGGCGCTCGGGACGTCGGTGCCGCCAGCATCGGCTGCACCATCCGCCTTCCCGCCGAACAGCGGTCGAACCCGTATCTCGATCTCGAGGTCGAGTTCGAACGCTTCTTCGTGCGCAAGGTGATGCTGGTCAAGTACTCGTTCGGTTTCGTGGTGATGAAGGGTGGGTTCGGAACCGGCGACGAGATGTTCGAGGCACTGACCCTCATCCAGACCGGCAAGATCGCCGACTTCCCGTTGGTGCTGATGGGCGAGCGGTACTGGCAGGGACTGCTCGACCAGGTGGACGCGATGGTGGTCGAGGGAACCATCTCGCGGGGCGACCTCGACCTGCTGCTCGTCACCGACGATCCGGCGCTGGCCGCCGAGCACATCGTGTCGCGCTCGATCGAGGAGTTCGGGCTGCGAGGTCGACTCCGACCCATCCGCGCCCTGGGCGAACGGGGCATCGACGGTGGTCAGCGTCCGTGAACGGTGACGGGCGGCCCGCGGTAGCCGCCGGCCGCCTCGTCGATGGCGGCCCACACCGCGTGCACCTGACGCTGTGAGTCGGGCACGGCCCGCTCGGCGCCGCGCTGGTCGAACACCGACAGCACCCCGTAGCCGTTGCGCGCCCTGTCGACCCACGGGTAGAAGCCGTAGGCGCCGTTGCCGCTGCTGATCATCGAGCTGTCGTCGACGCCGGTGACGTCGCGCCACACGCCGAGCCCGTAGGTGCCGATACCCGTGGTGCGCACGGCGCCGTCACCGGCGGTGTCGAGCCCGACGACGGCGTCGGACTCCATGGTCCGCACCGACGAGGTGCGCAGCACCCGCCGTCCGTCGATGACGCCATCGCTCGCCAGCATGCGCACGAACCGTCCGTAGTCGTTCAGTGTCGAAACGGCCGATGCCGCCGGTACCGGTGTGGGCGAGCGTGAGCCGTCGGTGAACCGGGTGGCCCTCATCCCGACCGGTCCGGCGATGCGCGCGGCGAACGCCTCCTCGAACGACTGACCGGTGGCCACCTCGATGATGCGGCCGGCCACCGAGTAACTGGTGTTGCCGTAGGTGAACCGAGTGCCCGGTTCGTCGACGGCGCGTTGTCGTGCGATCGACTCGACGCAGTCGGCCAGTGTCGTGTCGTCGTCCCAGATGCACGAGGCCTGGGCGAGGCCCGAGGTGTGGGAGAGCAACTGTCGGATCGTCGCCCGTCCACCGGTGCCGGTGAACGAGGGGAGCCAGCGGGCCACGGTGTCGTCGAGCGACACGATGCCCTCGTCGACCAACGTCATCATCGTGGCCGCCGTGAGCCACTTCGAGGCCGAGGCGATGGGCACGACGGTGTCGGGGGTGTGGGACCCGTAGGTGCGGTTGCGCAGTTCGGCGCCGTCGACCACCACCAGCAGGCCGGCGCCCTCCAGCCCGGCGCGGGCGATGCGCTGGTCGATGGAGGCGTCGATGCCGTCGAAGGTCGTCGGCCGGTCGGCCGGACCCGTGCTCCCTCTGCAGGCTCCGAGCAGTGAGAGCAGGACGAGTGTCACGAGGACGACGAGGACCGGGGCCCGGTGGACGAACGACGGAGTGTGCATCAGGGGGACAGTCTCCCCGAACGGTCAGCCCGGACGGGGGGCACCACCGGGCATGCCTCCCGGCGTGCGTCCGGGCCCGCCGGAGGGGCGCTCGCCCTGACCCGGCCCGGCGCCCGGCGCACCGGTCGGGGGTTCTCCGGGCGCAGGTCGATCGCCCTGTCCGCGGTCGCCCGGTGGCATCGCGTCGGGTCGATCACCCGGCAGGCCGAAGCCGCCCGGACCGTTCCCGAACGACATCTGCGCCCATCGACTGTTGGTCATGTCGACGAACTCGCGCCCGCCGAGGACGAACACCGCCACGAGCACGACGAGGCCGACGGCGGCCGGCGCTCGGGCCAGCAGCCACGCCACCAGCAGGGCGATGGCGCCCAGGGCCGGTAGGTAGAAGCGCACGGTGGGATACACCGATCCCGAGGGGCCGCCGTTCATGGTGGTCGTCCACTGGTAGGCGGCGTAGAGGCCCCACAGCGCGACCCACGTGCCCAGCAGCAGGCCACCCGTCCACGCGATGGCCTCGAGTCGACCGGGTCGCGACGGTGTGACCCCGGGGGCCGACACGGCGACCGTCGTGGTGTCGAGCGCCGTCGCGTCGCACGCGGTCGCCTCGCGGCCGGTCGCCCATGCGGCGCGGGCGAGGACGACGAGCAGCACCACGACGGCCACCGTCCCCAGCAACCAGATCGGCATGGCCTGCACCAGACGGCCGGGCATGACCGAGAGGTTGTCGCCGATGGCGCTGACGGTGAACTGCACGCTGCTCGACTGGTAGCCCGTCGAGAACGGACCGTCGAACACGACGGTGTTGTAGACAAGCGCGGCGAGCACCGGTCCGATGGCGGCCAGCCCCCACCACACGAGGGTCATCGGACCGAGTCCCCAGCGACGGCGGAGACACACCACCAACGCGGCCCCTCCGGCCACGAGAAGCACGACGATGTTGGTGTAGCGCACGAAGAAGGCGAGACCGAGGGCACCGAAGGCCGCGGCACCGACGAGGAGGCGGACCCGTCGCGAGCGTTCGAGGGCGAGCGCGCTCCACACCAGCAGTCCGAGTCCGCACGCCACCAGCGAGGCATCGGTGAAGGTGGGCATCGTCGAGCGCCACGCCATCACCATGGCCAACGCGCAGGAGAAGTACGCACCGATGGCGAAGGTCCCGCCCCATTCGAGGCGTTGCTGCGGTCGACGTCGTCCCGCCCAGCGCCGACCGCCGAACCACAGGCCCACGGCGGCCAGGGCGCCATAGAACAGTGGCCCGAGACGGATGGCGTCGGCCTGATCGAAGGCCACCACGAGGAACGGGTAGCCGGGGTTCTTCTCGCTCACCCACTGTCCGTCGTCGCGCTGGTGCCACTGGGCGATGCCTCCGCCGAGTTCGGTCTGCTGCAGACGTTCGCTCAACGCGTCGTACTGCTCCTGGGACAGCGTGAGGTCGCCGTCGCCGAGGGCCACGATCGAGGCGCGATAGGCGTAGGGATCGGGCTCGATCATTCGCTCGGGTCGCGTCAGCACCACGACGGCGAACGCCACGTAGAAGGCCACGGCGATGGCCAGCGGCACCCAGCGCCACGGCCCGGCGACCGAGGCACCTCGCTCGGGGGGAGCCTGATCGACGCTGGACTCCGGGTCGGTGGTCGGCGCTCCGGCGACGGGCGATGTCACCCGCGCAGTCTCGTCCACCACGGTGAGAGGAGGGTGAGAATCGCCATCGGCGCCTGCGACCGTCGTCGCACGGTCGCCATCGTGGGGCAGGCTCTGGGGATGGAGTCCCGGACGCGTCGAGTGCGGTGGATCCCGGCGGTGGCGCTCGCGCTGCTGGCGGTGATGGCGGTCGTCCTCATCGCGCGTCGTCCCGAGAGCGGTCGGGCCCTGGAGACGGGACCGACCCCGACCTCCACGACCATCGACGGGCGACCGGTGCCGGTCCCGCCCGCCATCGTCTCGTACGTGACACCCGACGCGCCGACGGCGGTGGGGGTGCGCACGGTGACGCTCGTCGATCCCACCCGCGGAACGTCGGCCCGTGGCGATCGAGAGGCACTCGACGATCGACCGTTGACGGTGACGGTCCGCTATCCGACGGCGGGGATGCCGGCCGACGACGAGGTCGTCGACGCGCCCGGACTGCTGCCGGCGCCACTGGTGCTGTTCGCCCACGGGTACGACATCTCGGCCGATCGCTACTCGGTGCTCCAGCACGAGTTGGCCTCCTACGGCTTCGTGGTGGCCGCCCCGGAGTTCCCCATGACCAGCACCGTGTACGCCGGCGCACCCGACGAGTACGACCTCCCCGAGCAGGCCCGGGACCTGTCGTTCCTCATCGATGCCCTCTCCGGACCGTCGGCCCCACCGGAACTCGCCCAACTCATCGCACCCGGCCCGGTTGGTCTGCTCGGTCATTCCGATGGTGCCGTGACCGTGTTGCTGTGCGCCTATGCGCCGCGTTTCGCCGATCCGCGCGTCGGTGCGGTCGTCGCCGTCTCGGGTGACTTCGACACCTTCGGGGGCAGTTGGTTCACCACGGCCGACCCACCGCTCATCGCCGTGCACGGGGAATGGGACGAGATCAACCCGTTCAGCAGTTCCGAACTGCTCGTCGACAACGACCCGGGTCCGGCGATGCTGGTGGAGGTGACCGGCGCGCTGCACCTCGACGCCGTCGTCGAACCCGGCAATGCCATGGCCGTGGCGCGACTGGCCGCCTTCGACTTCCTGTGGCGTCTGTCCGGAGTGTCGACGGCGCGTGACGCCACCTACGTCACCGCCGACACGTCACCGCTCCGACTGGTGAACGATCACGACTGAGTCGTCGGTCCGGCGTCTGCGGCGCGCTCGCGCCGGTGACGCTCGTGCAGACGGC
>VERC01000291.1 GCA_018882825.1 Acidimicrobiia bacterium
ACATGGAGGAGGCCGACCAGCTCTGTCATCGCCTCGCCATCATCGATCACGGACGCGTCCTCGCCCTCGACACACCCGAGGCCCTCAAGCGCACCGTGGGCGCCGACACGATCGTGACCATCTCCACCGACGCGACCGACCGCGAGGCCTTCGCCACCCGTCTGCGCGCCACGGTGCCCCGCGCCTCGAGTGCGGTGCCCGTCGATGGCGGCGTGCGCCTCGAGGTGCAGGGGCCATCGGGTGTGCTCCCGGCCGTCGTCGCCGCCGCCGAGGACCTCGGCGTGCGTCTCAGTGATCTGCGCATCGACGAGCCCTCGCTGGAGACGGTCTTCATCAACCTCACCGGGAAGGACCTGCGCGAATGAGCACCATCGATGACTCCGCCCTGAGCGGTCTCGTACCCGAGGGCCGGTCCACCGGTCGAGCGTCGCTGGTCGCCTTCAACGCCCTCCTCGCCCGAGACCTCCACGTGCTGCGCAAGTCGCTGGCCGAGTTCCTGCCCCGCACGATCCTGCAACCGCTGCTGCTGGTGTTCGTGTTCGCCTACGTGTTCCCCCAGATCGGTCAGGCGATCGGGGGCTCCGGCAGTGGATCGTCGGCGTTCTCGACGATGCTGGTGGCCGGGGTCATCGCTCTGGCCGTCCTCTTCCAGGGCATCCAGGCGGTGGCCCTGCCGTTGGTCACCGAGTTCGGCATCACCCGCGAGATCGAGGACCGCGTGCTGGCGCCGTTGCCCATCGACCTCGTGGCCGGCGAGAAGATCGTCTCGGGTGCCCTGCAGGGCGTGTTCGCCGCCATCATCGTCTTCCCCATCGCCTACTTCGTGCCGGCCACGCCCGTCGACCTGCAGTTCCACTGGTGGATCCTGCTGACGCTCGGGCCGCTGGCCTGTCTCATGTGCGCCGCGCTGGGACTGATGTTCGGGACGGTGTTCAACCCTCGCACCATCCCGCTCCTGTTCGGCGTCGTGGTGCTGCCGATCACCTTCCTCGGGTGCATCTACTACCCATGGGCGGCGTTGGCCCCCATCGAGTGGCTGCAGGTCCTCGTGCTGCTCAACCCACTCGTGTACGTGAGCGAGGGATTCCGCGCCGCCCTCACCGGAACACCGACGATGTCGCTGTGGGCGATCTACCCGGTGCTGATCGGACTCACCGTGCTGTTCGGTGCCATCGGGATGCGCAAGTTCCGCAGCCGCGTGATCTCCTGACCACCCCCGACGCCGGCAACGACCGGGGCGGCCCGCTGTCGCCCGGGCCCGGTCAGCCGAGGATCGACGTCACGAACGGGGCGTCCTCGTCGCGACTGGCGTCGAGGGCGATGAACCACTCGGTGCCGAAGGCCGCGGTGAACACCTCGGGTGGCATCGCGAAGAAGAAGGAATCGGGACCGATCTGACTGCGATGGGCCGCCATCGCCGCCCGCTTGAGATCGATGGCCGACGACACGTCGACGGCGTGGGTGATGACGGACTCGGGTGATCCGAACTCGCCGCGCTCGGCCGCCTCGGCCCGGCGGCGCATCTGCTCGGCCGTCTCGCCCTCCAGCTCCTGTTCGATCTCCTCCTCGAACAGCTCGGCGTTCTCGGCCATCTGCCGCAGGATCCGGTCGCGGTTCATCGTGGACTGGAACACGGCGTCCACACCGGCGATCTCGGCCGCCCGACGGCCGACGCGGTGCACCTGGATGTGATCGGGATGTCCGTACCCGCCGTGCGAGTCGTAGATGGTGAGCACGTCGGCGTCGGCGTCGCGCAGGATGGCCGCCATCCGTTGCGCGGCCTCCTCCACATCGGCCTGCCAGAAGCAGGTGGGGTCGCCGTTGGACGGCTCGTCCATCATCCCCGAATCGCGGTAGCCGAGGAACTCGACCCGATCGACCCCGAGCAGTTCGGCCGCGGCATGGGTCTCGACCACGCGGCGCTCCCACAACTCCTCACCCTCGGCCAGCACGCCCGGTTGCGGCTCACCCATCTCCCCGCGGGTGGCCACCACGAGCACGACGCGATGTCCGGCGCCGGCGGCCAGCGCCATGGTGCCGCCCGTGGCGATCGACTCGTCGTCGGGATGGGCGTGGAAGCAGACGAGCGTGGCCATCAGGCGATCGCGCCCGAGGCCCGCAGCTCCGACCGGGCCGCGACGTCGGCCACGCGCCACTCGTCGAGCACCTCGTCGGTGTGCTGTCCGGGATGGGCGGGCGGACGCTGGATGGTCGGCTCGGTGCGCGAGAAGCGCGGTGCGGGCGCCGGCTGGACGACCCCCGACTCCTCCACGAACGTGCGGCGGGCGACGGTGTGGGGATGGGTGGTGGCTTCACCGAGCGACAGCACGGGCGCCACACAGGCATCGGTGCCGTCGAAGATGGCGGCCCACTCGTCGCGGGTGCGACCGGCGATCACCGCGGCCAGTCGCTCCTTGAGCACGGGCCACATCGAACGATCGTTCTGCCTGGCGAAGTCGGGGTCATCGGCCAGTCCCGTGCGCTCGAGCAGCACGGCGTCGAAC
>VERC01000292.1 GCA_018882825.1 Acidimicrobiia bacterium
CGCCCGGCACGCGGTCTCGGACCTGCTCGATGTTGGCGGAGAACGATCCGTGGAAAACCACCGCCCCGACCCCGGCATCGGTCCACAGGTAGGCCAACTCGTCGGCCACGTACCGGTAGTTGGTGTTCACCGGAGCGAGCGACGCCTTGAAGCAGGCGAACAACGCCTCGAGGTACTCGGCCGAGTTCATCAGGTACTGGGCCACACGGGCACCGCGTTCGAGTCCGGCGTCGAGCAACCGCGCCGCGATCGCGTCGGACCGCTGCTCCCACTGCGCCCACGTGCGCACGAGGTCGCCACGGATGATCGCCGGCCGGTCGGGCTGGACGGCGGCGATCTCCTCCCAGACGTCGGCGAAGTTCCAGTCGGTGGCGGTCGTGTCGCTCACCGTTCGGCGGTCTCGGTCGCGGACTCGGCGCGTTCGGCCACCAGCCGCTGGCGCAACTGGTTGAAGGCGACCCCCTTGGGCAACCCGGCGTAGGCGGCGATGGTGACGGCCATGTCCTCGAGGTCGTCGGAGGAGAGATCACCCAGATCCAGGGCCGATCCCATGTGCAACTGGGTGATGTCGTCTCGCCCGAACATCGCCAGCACGGTGAGGATCAGGATCCGTCGCTCACGCGGACTCAACCGCTCCCGGTTCCACACCATGGCGAACCCGACCTCGCCGACGAACTCACCGAACGAACCCTCGGGCATCGGCGGCGGCGCCGGGAACGACATGGCCCGGGACCAACCCGCCTCGAACGCCTCGCGCTTCGACTCGTCTCCGACCATCCCACTCCCCCTGTGCCACCGGCCGTCCGACGAGCGTTCGATCGACCGAACGACGGTTCGGCGAGAGGATACGTTGACCGCATGAGCGACCGCATCACCGACGAGGGCGTCGAGCGGTTGCGGGCCCGCATCGGAGTGGCCCGGCCCCACAGTGCGCCGCCTCACTATCTGTGTCCCAACGAGGACGCCTTCCGCCACGTGGCGCTGGCCTACGGCGACGACAACCCGTTGTGGTGCGACCCGGACTACGCCGGCACCACCCGGTGGGGTGGACCGATCGCGTCGCCCCAGCTCGTCGGCGGCGACACGCTCATCGGCGAGGACGAGGTGACGTCGATCCCCGACGAACAGCGCGAGTCGATGAAGGGCGATCCGTTGGGCGGGGTGCACGCCTTCTACGCCGGTTCGCACCGGGAATGGTGGAACCCGTTGGGGCCCGGTCGGCGCATCGTGCGTCGCAACGCTCTCGTCGGCGTGCACGACAAACGCAGTGAGTTCGCGGGCCGAGCCGTGCACGAGTGGTTCGGCGAGGTGTTCGCCGTGCAGGGCGGTCCGGTGCTGTCCGGTCAGTACCGCCTGATGATCCGGGCCGAGCGGGAGAAGGCGGTCGAACGAAACACCAACGCCTCGGTCGAGTTGTCGCCCTACTCCGATGACGAGATCGCCGCCATCACCGAGGCCGTCGCCGCTGAGCGCGATCGGCGTCGAGGGTCAGAGCCGCGGTGGTTCGAGGACGTGAACGAGGGCGACGCCATGGGCACGCTGGTGAAGGGCCCCCTGCGCGTCACCGACATGGTGGTCTGGCACACCGGCATGGGCATGGGGCTCTACGGCGTCGCCGCTCTTCGCCAGGGGCACGACCAGCGTCGACGGATGCCCCGCTTCTTCCGTCCCGACGATCTCAACATCCCCGATGTCCAACAGCGCGTCCACTGGGACCCGGAGTGGGCCCGACGGGCCGGCAACCCGGCCAGTTACGACTACGGACGCATGCGCGAGACCTGGCTCATCCACCTGTGCACCGACTGGATGGGTGACGACGCGTGGCTGTGGCGGATGGACTGCCAGTTCCGTCGCTTCAACTACGTGGGCGACACCCACTGGATGGGCGGAACGGTCACCCGCAAGTTCCTGGCCGATGGCGATCGGCCCGCGGTGGAGTGCGAGCTTCGTGGCCTGAACCAACGCGGAGAGACGACGACTCCGGGTCACGCCACGATCCTGTTGCCGTCCCGGGAACACGGTCCGGTGCGACTGCCCGAACCCCCCGGAGGTGCCACCGATTGTCGGGAGGCGCTCGACGCACTGGCCGCCCGCTTCGCGGCCGACGAGTCGACCGACTGACCGTCCGCACGATCAGGGGCGTTCCTCCACCCACCGGGCGACGAGGTCGCGTCGCAGGACCTTCCCGATCTCCGAGCGCGGCAACACGTCGATGGGCACGAACTCGACCGGGATCCGGTAGGGCGCGAGATGAGCGCGACACAGTTCGTGCAGAACGGCGGCATCGAACCGCCCCACGACGAAGGCCACCGGCACCTCACCGAGACGGTCGTCGGGCACGCCGACCACGGCCACGTCGCTGACCCCCGGATCGAGCCGCAGCACCTCCTCCACCGCGTCGGGGAACACCTTGTTGCCGCCCCGGTTGATGACGTCGCCGACCCGACCCTCGA
>VERC01000293.1 GCA_018882825.1 Acidimicrobiia bacterium
CCGATGCCCTCGCCCACCCCACCTGGAGCATGGGGCCGAAGATCACCGTCGATTCGTCGACGCTCATGAACAAGGGGCTCGAGGTGATCGAGGCCCATGAACTGTTCGGGGCGCCGGCCGGCGAGGCCGGGTACGGGATCGGGTTCGACCAGATCGAGGTCGTGGTGCATCCCCAGTCGATCGTCCACTCGATGGTGGAGTTCACCGATGCCTCGACCATCGCGCAACTGTCATCGCCCGACATGCGACTCCCGATCGGCTACGCGCTGGCATGGCCCGAGCGTCTCGACACACCCTTCGGTCGCATCGACTGGTCGACGCTGGGGCGACTCGACTTCGAACCGCCCGATACCGAGGCGTTCGCCTGTCTCGGACTGGCCTACGCCGCTGGTCGGGCGGGCGGCACCGTGCCGGCATGGTTGAACGCGGCCAACGAGGTGGCCGTCGCCGCCTTCCTCGACGGGCGCATCGCCTGGCGTGACATCCCGGTGGTGATCGAGTCGACCGTGGCGCGCCATGACGGCGGTGCCCCCTCGGATGCCGCGGCCATCGTCGCCGCCGACGCCGCCGCTCGTCGTGTCGCCACCGAACTGCTCGACCGATCGGCGGTCGTGCGATGACCGGCACGATCCCGTCACCGGGCGAGGAGCGGACCGAACCCGACGAGCATCGGGAGAACGTCGTCGAACGCGTCTTCGGCAATCGTTACGTGCTGCTCGGACTCCTGCTCGCCCTGCTGGCCTGGGTGGCCGTCGCCCGGATCTGGCTCTTCGTGCTCATCATGGCCATCGTCGCCTCGGTGTTCCTGCACGAGATGGGCCACTTCCTCATGGCCAAGCGCAACGGCATGAAGGTGACCGAGTTCTTCCTCGGCTTCGGGCCGCGGGTGTGGTCGTTCCGTCGGGGCGAGACCGAGTACGGCATCAAGCTCGTGCCCGCCGGTGCCTACGTGCGGATCATCGGGATGCACAATCTCGAGGATCTCGCCACCACCGATGACGAGGGTCGCACCTATCGCTCGCAGTCCTACTGGCGACGCATGCCGGTGGTGCTGGCCGGTCCGGTCATGAACCTCGTGCTGGGGTTCCTCCTGCTGGTGGTGGTCTTCGCCGGATTCGGACATCCGAGCGCCGACACGTGGCGCATCTCGACGGTCTCCGATTCCTCGGCCGCCCAGGCCGCCGGACTCGAACCCGGTGATCGCATCCTCTCCATCGACGGGCAGTCGGTCGGCGGTTTCGACGACTTCACCCCGATCGTCCGCACCCTCAGTGGTCGCTCGGTCGATCTCGAGGTGGAACGCGACGGTCAGCGGACCATCGTCCCCGTCACCGTCGGCTGGGCACTCGACACCGACGGCGCGCGCGCCTTCGACTCACTCGTGCCCGGTGACCGGGTCGTGGCGGTGGGGACCACGCCGATCGAGTCCTACGACCAACTGCGCGCCGCCCTCGCCGACCGGTCGGGACCGACGGAGGTGACCTTCGATCGCAACGGCCGTGTCTTCACCACCGTGGTGACCACTCCGCTCACCCTCCCCGCCCAGGGCTCCCGCGGTTTCCTCGGCGTCAGTCCGGAATCGGTGCTCGTCCGGTCGGGCGTGGTCACGGCGACCGGTGAGGCGGCCGGAGCGTTCGGCGAGACCATCACCGGTTCGGTGGCCGCCATGGGTCGGATCTTCTCGCCCGAGGGGATCGGCCGTCTCGCCTCGCAGGTCGCCAACGGCGGCGCCACCGACACGAACGTGACGCCGGTGGACACCGGATCGTCGACGGGGAACGCCTCCAGCGGCGGCGGTTCCCGACCCGCCAATGCCGATCGTCCGATGTCGCTGCTGGGCATCGTGAACATCGGGGCCGAACTGGGTGAGGAGACCGGCTGGGCCGGCGTGCTGGCGCTGTTGGCCACCGTCAACATCTTCCTCGGCCTCATCAACCTGGTGCCGTTGCTGCCGTTCGACGGGGGCCACATCGCCGTCGCCACCTACGAGGAGATCCGGTCCCGCGTGCGCGGTCGCCCCTACCGCGTCGACATGGCCAAGCTCATGCCCGTCACCTACGTCGTGGTGCTCCTGATGGTCGGACTGTTCATGTCGACGCTCTATCTCGACGCCGTCGATCCGGTCAGACTCACACCCTGACGGCCTAGCCTCGGTGTCGTGAGCGAACCGATCGTCCAGCACCGCTTCCCGCGCCGGCCCACTCGGCAGGTCCGGGTGGGTGATGTGCTCGTCGGTGGCGGTGCCCCCATCTCGGTGCAGTCGATGACGACCACCAAGACGGCTGACGTGGAGGGGACGCTCCAGCAGATCTACGCCCTCGCCGCCGCCGGATGCGACATCGTGCGCTGCACCTGCAACGAACAGGAGGCGGCCGAGGGACTGGCCGCCATCGTCCCGCGCTCGCCGCTGCCGATCGTGGCCGACATCCACCACCAGTAC
>VERC01000055.1 GCA_018882825.1 Acidimicrobiia bacterium
CGGATCGCCGGCGAGAGCCTAGGACGAGCAGGACGTCAGCCCGGTCAGGTCAACGCATTGGCCCGGGCCACTGCGCCGAGCCACTGCCCGCTGGGCTTGACCGTCCGGGCCTGCGTCGCCCGGTCGACCTCGATGATGCCGAAACGCGGTCGGTAGCCGAAGGCCCATTCGAAGTTGTCGAGCAGACTCCAGTAGGTGTACCCGCGCACGTCGATGCCCTCGGCGATGCACCCGAGCACGCCGCCGAGTGCCGTGCGCACGTACTCGATGCGCTGGGCGTCGTCATCGGTACCGATGCCGTTCTCGGTCACCACCAACGGCACCGAACCCGACGTGTACGACCACGCGCGTCGCAGACAGGCGGCGAGCGACTGGGGCCAGTACTCGTACCCCATGGGCAGGGTGGGGACCCCGGCCTCGGGACCGAGATGACCCGCCGGTCCGATCCTCGTCCGGCTGTAGACCTGCACCCCGAGGAAGTCGTCGTCACCGACGATGTCGAGGAACTGATCCTCCATCATCCGCCGCTCGCGTTCCATGCGTCCGACCGCATCGGCGTCGTCGTCCGGGACGGCCTGGTAGTCGGCCATCGACAGGGTGAGGCCCACGGCGAAGTCACCCGGGCCGGCCTTGAGGACGGGAACCACGCGTCGATGCGCGTCGAGGAAGTTCACGTTGGCCGCCTCGAGTTCGGCTCGATCGACACGGCCGGGCGGGAACAGACCCAGCCCGTAGCCCATCACGCTCACGATGTTCGGTTCGTTGATCGTGCACGCCGTGCCGATCAGGTCCCCGAGGGCACCCACCGACCGCTCGGCGAAGCGGAGGAAGCGGTCGACCGTCGAGGGGGTGTGCCAACCACCTTCCGCCACCACCCACCGCGGGGTGGTGAAGTGGTGGAAGGTGACCACCGGCTCGATGCCGTGCACATGGCAGGCGGCCATGACCCGTCGGTAGTGGTCGAGGGCGGCCGAGGAGAACTCTCCCTCTTCCGGCTCGATCCGCGACCACTCGATCGAGAACCGGTAGTTGTCGAACCCGAGCGCCGCGCACAGGGCGATGTCCTGGTCGTAGCGGTTCCACTGATCACACGCATCGCCACTGGGGGCCTCACACGGCGAACCGGGTGCGTGCTCCCACGCCCACCAGTCGTTGTTCCAGTTCCCACCCTCGACCTGATGGGCCGCCGTCGCCGTGCCCCACCGGAATCCGTCCGGGAATCGCGTGTCACTGGTCATGGGCGGACCCTAGCCCTGCCACCGGAGACCGGTCCGGGGTGACGGCGACCCGGCGCCGCCGGATGTGGGAGATTCTGTCGGTGAGTCAGGCCGCCGTCGACGCCCTCGTGCAACTCCTCGACCTCGAACCGATCGAGGTGAACCTGTTCCGTGGCACCAGCCCGCCCTCGGAACGCCAGCGGGTGTTCGGTGGGCAGGTCGCCGGGCAGGCGCTCGTCGCCGCGTCGCGCACCGTCGACCCGGAGACGACGATCCACTCACTGCACGCGTACTTCCTCCGGGCCGGCGACTCGCGGGTTCCGATCATCTACGAGGTCGAGCGCATCTTCGACGGGCTGTCGTTCACCACCCGCCGGGTCAGCGCGGTGCAGCACGGCCGCGTGATCTTCACGCTCTCGGCCTCGTTCCAGGTGCCCGAGGACGGCTTCGACCACTCGTCGCCGATGCCCGAGGTGCCGTCACCCGACTCGCTGCCCGACGTGCAACAACGGTGGGGCGAGATCGCCGCCGCCAAGGGGGCCGACGAGTACCTGAGGGATCTGCCGTTCGACCTGCGCAACTGCGACTGGACCCCCGAGGACCGCACCGAGCCGCTGCCGCCCTACCAACACGTGTGGATGAAGGCGACGGGTTCGTTGCCCGACGATCCCGTGCTGCACGCCTGCGCGCTGACCTACGCGTCGGACATGACCCTGCTCGACACCGCGCTCCTCCCCCACGGGGTGCGCAAGATCGACGAGGTCTTCATGGCCAGCCTCGACCATGCCATGTGGTTCCATCGCCCGTTCCGGGCCGACGAGTGGCTCCTCTACGCGCAGCACACGCCGAGCGCGGCCAGTGGACGGGGCTTCACCACCGGATCGGTCTTCACCGCCGACGGGAAGTTGGCCGTGACCGTGGCCCAGGAGGGACTCATCCGGCCACCTCGCTGACACCGATCCCGCCGGCCTCGGACGGATCGGTAGCCTCGGGTCGCCATGGGGTCGACCACTTCGCATCGCCGCCGCCGGACCCCGGCCGTCCGCACCGGTGTGGCTCTGCTCACCATCGCGGTGGGGATCGTCGCCGTGGCCTGCTCGGCCCCCGATCGCTCGACCGGCGCAGCGGCCACGGCCACCTCGTCGACCTCGACCTCCATCGACCCCGGTTCCGGACCGACCTCCATCACGACCTCACTGCGCACGACGGAGGTCGCCCAGGGGTTCGACCGCCCGACGGCGATGGCCAACCGCCCGATGCGCAACCAGTTGTGGATCGCCGAACGGGCCGGCCGCATCCGCGTCGTGGCCCTGGCGGCCGACTGGAATCTCGAGGCCGGGCGTTCGGTCCGCGGTGGGTACCACACGTATCCCGAGACCGTCCTCGACATCTCGGGAGACGTCTCCCAGACCGGCGAACGCGGTGTGCTCGGCATCGCCTTCTCCACCGACGGCACCACCGTGTTCCTCTCCTGGGTGAACGGACGGGGCGAGATCGTGGTGGCGTCGTGGGCGGTGACCGACTCCGTGGCCCCGACGACCACGACCGTCGCGCCGACACCGGCCCTGCCCTCGACGGCCGACTCGTCGACGACGACGAGACCCGGACCGACCACCACCACGACCATCGATCGCGCCCCGCTGCCGGTGCCCACCGTGCAGGGCCGCAGCCGCCGGATCCTGCTGTCGATCCCCCGCGAGGGCGACACCAACTACGGCGGCCACCTCGCCCTCGGCCGCGACGGCTTCCTGTACATCGGGGTGGGTGACGCCACCCAGGGCGCCGCCGTTCGCAACGCGCAGGACCCCCAGTCACTGCTGGGCAAGATCCTCCGCATCGATCCCGGTGGTGCCACGATGGCCGAGGCCTACGCCATCCCGGCCTCCAACCCGTGGGCCAAGGGCAACGGCGCACCGCCGGTGTTCACCATCGGCGTGCACGACCCCCTGCGGTTCTCGTTCGACCGCCTCAATGGCGATCTCTGGGTCGGCGATGCCGGCGAGGGTGCGACCCAGGAGGTCGTGTTGCTGCCCACCTCTTCCGGCGCGGGACGCGGCGCCAATCTGGGCTGGCCCCTGGTGGAGGGAACCAACGCACCGCCCGCGGGCGCACCGGCCGACATCGTCGCGCCGATCCTCTCGTTCGACTCGGGCGGAGGCAACTGCCCGGTGATCGGGGGCTACGTGTACCGCGGCCAGGCCATCAGTGCCCTGCGCGGTGTCTATGTCTACGGTGACCGCTGCTCTGGTGCCGTCTCGGGACTGCTGCAACGACGAGGGAAGGTGCTCGACACCAAACCCCTCGGTCCTCGGGTCGGCACCGACGTCCTGACCGCGTTCGGTCAGGACGACCAGGGCGAGTTGTACGTACTGCTCACGAGCGGGAACCTGCTGAGGCTCGTGGCATGAGCGCCCCCGAACGCGAAGCGATCGCCACCGATGACCGGTCCGCGCCCGGGTCCGACCGACCGAGCCGACGTCAGAGGTGGTTCGGTGGACGCGCCCTGTCCGACGGCGCACGCATCTACTGGTGGCGCGAGATCCTCATCGTCGGTGTCCTCGACATCGTCTACGAGACGGTGCGGAACATCTCCTCGGCCAAGCCGTCCAAGGCCTACGAGAACGCCCTGCGACTGATCGACTGGCAGAAGGCCCTCGGCATCTGGCAGGAACTCTCCATCCAGCAGTGGGCGCTGGGTTGGACCCCGCTCATCGTGTTCGCCAACTACTTCTACGGGTCCGTGTACATCGCAGCGACGATCGCCGGCCTGGTGTTCCTCTATCGACGGTTCCCCGACGACTACCCGCTCCACCGCAACATGCTGGCGGTGACGACGATGCTCGGCCTCATCGGCTTCGCCACGTTCCCGCTCATGCCGCCACGACTGCTCGACGACACGATCCTGCTCGACGGGCTCAACATCGGTCGGTTCTTCGGTTTCGTCGACACGCTCGTCGACTACCCGACCTTCTGGTCCTTCAACGACGAGACGATGAAGGCCATCTCCAACCAGTTCGCGGCAATGCCCTCACTCCACTGCGCGTGGGCCTTCTGGGGTACGGCCGTCTTCCTCCCCCGGGTGAAGTCGTGGTGGGCGAAGGCCCTGGCCATCGGCTATCCGGCCATGACCATCTTCGTGGTGGTCATCACGGGCAATCACTACTTCCTCGACGCCGTCGGGGGTCTCGCCGTGTTCGGCGTGGGCACGCTGTTGGCCCGACGCTTCACCCGGGCGGGTCGCCGCGCGCCGGTCGATCAGGCCCGCAGCGCGATCGCCACCTCGTAGGCCTCGACGTTCCGACCGACGACCGCCGACCAGTCCACGGGCGACGGCGTGGAGCGATTGTGCTCGGTCATGCGGCGACGCAGTTCGTCGTCGACCACCACCAGTTCGATCTGATCGACCATGTCGGCATCATCGGTGGCCAGCAGTCCCTCGCGTCCATGCGTGACGAACTCGCGGATCCCCGTCCTCTCCTTGGCCACCACCGGCAGCCCGGCGCAGCGAGCCTCGAGCGCAGCGATGCCGAACGACTCGAGATTGGCCGGCGCCACGAACACGTCGGCCCGGGCGAAGATCGTCCGGATCTCGTCCCGGGTACGCCGACCGACGAGATCGACATCCTCGGTGAGACCGTGGGTGCGGATGAACTTCTCCATCTGCGGCAGTTCAGGGCCATCCCCGATGATCACCAGTCGGGCGCCGCGACCGGCGGGAAGACGACCCACGGCCTCATGGAACATGCGCAGCAGATGCATCGGACGTTTGCGGGGTGCGAGTCGCATGACCGACACGAACGTCACCACGTCAGGATCATGAGGAACCGGATCGACGACCCACGCGGCGTTGTCGATGCCGTGGGGCAGCACCATCACCTCGGCCCGACCCCGGGCCATGCGCCGGATCGGCGCAGCCGCCACCTCGCTGACCGCCGAGAGCACCACCGGCCAGCGGCCCCACCCGGTGGTCCGGTTCAACAGCGAGAACACCGGGGTGGCGTAGTCCCACATGCAGTGCACGGTCACCACCGTCGGGATCCCCGCCCGTTGCGCCGATCGGGCACCGACGTAGGCCAGCGGGCTGACGACGCCCCCGTGGAACTGCACCACATCGACCCCTTCGCGCTCGAGGAGGTTGCGCACCTCCCGGAAGGCCCGGCGGGTGAAGGGGATGTCGAAGGGCAACAGCGGCACGTCGATGCGGTGCACCCGGACACCGTCGACCATCACCGGACCGGGAGTGGTGGTGAGCACGACCACGTCGTGCCCGCCGGCCACGAGGTTCCGGGCGAGATCATGGACCTGCATCTCGATACCACCGAGTCGCGGCACGTAGCAGTCGGACACGAGGGCGATCCGGAGCGGTCCCGTCACGCCGGTCACGGTAGTGCGGAGCACCGTGCTGCCAGAATGCCCGGATGCCGGAATGCACCGTCGTGGCCTTCCACGCCCATCCCGACGACGAGTCACTCCTCGATGCCGGCACGCTGGCTCGACTCGTCGATGCCGGCCACCGGGTCGTGCTGGTGTTCGCCACGTCGGGCGACCTCGGAGACGTGGGTGACGGTGTCCTCGCCGGCGACGAGGCGCTGGCCGATCGACGTCGCGCCGAGGCCCGGGCGTCGGGTGCCGCGCTCGGCGCCGCCGAGGTCCGGTTCCTCGACTACCGCGACTCCGGTCACGCTCCGGAGGCCGACGGTCGATGGGGCGAGGGTTCGTGGTGCTCCGCCCCGCTCGAGGAGGCCACCGATGCACTGGTGGCGGTCCTGCGCGACCTCGACGCCGCACTCCTGGTGGCCGACGACCGAAACGGTGGCTACGGACATCCGGACCATCTGCGGGTCCACGAGGTGGCCTGGGCGGCGTCGCGACGATCGGGGACGCCACTCGCCCTGGCCACCATCGACCGCGAGTTCCTCGCCGGCGGTGTCGAGCTGGCCCGAGGACTGGGACTGGAGGTGCCCGAGGGCTTCGTCCCCGACGACCTGACGACCTGGTACACCCCGCACGACGAGATCACCCACACCGTCGACGTCGCGCCGGTGCTCGGACGTCGCCGGGCTTCCATGGCGGCCCACGCCACCCAGTCCACCGGTGCACCCGACACCGTCCGGACGCTGGCGGTGTTCCTCGCCCTCCCCGAGGAGATCTTCGCCCTCGCCTTCTCCACCGAATGGTTCGTCATGGTCGACGAGCCACCCGCCGCCCTGCGCGACGTGTTCACACCGGCCACCTCGTGACCGGTACCGACGACGAACTCCCCGAGGTCCTCCGGGGTCTGTCCGACGACGAGGTCACCGATGCCTTCGCCGTGGTCGGTCACGAGTTGCATCGCAAGTCGACCCGACGACGGATCGTGGAGGCACTCCTGTCGATCACGGTGGTCGTGGTGATCTTCGCCTTCGTCATCCCTCGCATGACGGGTTCGGACTATCGCGATGTCTGGGACAGGATCACCTCGCTGAACGGTTCGGAGATCGCGCTCCTGTTCGGTCTGTGGATCGTAGGGATGTACGTCTACACCGGTGTGCTCACCAACACACTTCCCGGGCTGCTGCATCGACAGGCGATGGTGGTGAACTTCGCCGGTAGTGCGGTGTCCAACGTGATGCCGTTCGGTGGCGCCCTCGGCGTGGGTGCCACCTACGCCATCGACATGTCCTGGGGCTTCACTCCTCCGGCCGTCACCATCTCCATCCTCGTGTCGGGTGTGTGGAACGTCTTCGCCAAGTTGGGGATGCCCGTCCTCGCCTTCGTGCTCGTCGTCCTCACCGGTGAACCCTCCGGGAAGTTGCTCGTCCCCGCTCTGCTCGGACTCGTCGTGCTCGCCGGTGCCGTGACCGTGCTCGCCCTGATACTGCGCAGCGAGACGTTGGCCGAGGGGATCGGTCGCATCGGCCAACGAGTCGTCGATCGAGTGTGGTCGCTCCTCCGCCGACCGTCACCACCCGACGTCTTCGACGCGGTGCTCGACTTCCGCCACGAGAGCGTTGGACTGGTCCGCCGACGATGGCTCCGCATCACGATCTGGATCGTGGCCTACAACACCATGCAGTACCTGTTGTTGCTGGCCTGTGTGCGGGCGATGAACGTCGGCGATGTCACCTGGGCCGAGGTGTTCGCCGCCTTCGCGTTCGCCCGACTGCTCGAGACCGTGCCGCTGACTCCGAGTGGTGTGGGCTTCGTCGAGGTGGGGGCCGCATCGGCCCTGATCGCCTTCGGTGGGGACGAGGCCGCGGCGACGGCGGCGGTGTTCCTCTACCGCGGCTTCGTCTACCTGCTGGAGATCCCGGTCGGCGCGTTCTCGTGGCTGCTGTGGGCCTCGTTGCGCGGTTGGCGACGACCCGTGGGTTCGGTGGTCGCCGAGGTCTGAGGTCCGACCCCTCAACGATCGGCGACCGCGGCGGCCAGCGCGTCGAGCGCGTCGGCCCGCTCCGAACCCAGGCCGAGATGCCAGTCGGGAACGATGACCTCGTCGACACCGACGGCGCGCCAGGCGGACACCAGTTCGGCGAACGCATCGGGCGGTCCGGCGAACGCGGCACGACCACCAGCGGCACGCACGAAGGCATCGGCCCGGATCCGATCCTCGGTCACCAGCACCAGTGCCTGCGTCGATCGACGGATGGTCGCCGGATCGCGTCCGATGGTCGTGCAGGCCCGATCGAGGCGCGCCGATCGCTCGGCGAAGACATCCGGCAGGGCCCACATGTTCCACTCGTCGGCCCGACGGGCCACCAGCCCGAGCATCCGGTCGCCCTTGCCGCCGATGAGCAACGGCAGTCGATGCTGTACCGGCTTCGGCTCGCAGCGCGCGCCGCGCACCGTGAACCATCGACCGGCGACGTCGGTGACCGGCTCGTCGAGCAGGGAACGGACGACCATGCAGTACTCGTCGAGTCGGCCGAGTCGGTCGGCAGGGGTGCCGAGATCGAGCCCGTACTGCACGTGCTCGTTGAGCTGCCAGCCCGCCCCCAGTCCGAGCGTCATCCGACCGGCGCTGACGTGATCGAGGGTGGCCACCCAGTTGGCGACCACCGCCGGATGTCGGTACGTGGCCGACAGCACCAGCGGAGCCAGTCGCACCGCGGACGTGGCCGACGCCAGCGCCGCCAGCACCGACGTGGCCTCCAGACGGGGGTCGTCGACCGCCCCGAATCCCGCGCCGTCGGCCATGAAGTGGTCCTCCACCACGACTCCGTGCCAACCGGCGTCGTCGACGTGGGTGACGACCTCGAGCAGCGACGTCCATCCGTTCGACACCGACGGCCACAGCGTGAGGTCCACGTTCGGAGTCTGGTCGACGGGAACGACGATGGGACCGATGTGCGAGAGTTGGGTCATGGCACATCTCTTCGACGAACGTTCCATCCTGTTGACCGACCGCGTGGCCATCGTGACCGGCGCCGCCGAGGGGATCGGCCGCGACACGGCGCTGCTCTTCGCCCGATGCGGTGCCGACGTGGCCATCTGTGACCGACAGGCCGGACCGATGGCGGCGGTGGCCGACCAGATCGAGTCGATGGGTCGACAGGTGCTGTCGGCCGAGATGGACGTGCGCGATGCCGAGGCCGTCGATGCCTTCGTCGAGCAGGTGGTCGCCCGGTTCGGACACGTCGACGTGCTCGTCAACAACGCCGGCGGCACGTTCGTGTCACCGTTCCTCGACGTGAGCCCCAAGGGTGAGGCCTCGCTCATCGCCGAGAACTTCACGCAGGTGACCCACTTCATCCGACGCGTGGCACCGGTGCTGCGCGACGGTGGCTCCATCATCAATGTCACCTCGGTGGAGGCGCATCAAGCGGGGCCCGGCTTCGCCGTGTATGCCGCCATGAAGACGGCGGTCGAGAGCCTGTCCAAATCCCTCGCCCTCGAGTTCGGATCCCGCCGCATCCGGGTGAACTCGATCTCGCCGGACGCCCAGCCCTCCGAGGGCGACAAGGGTCTGCAGGCCACGATGCTCGACAACGATCCCGAGTTCCTCCCCGCCTTCCTCCCGCCCCTGGGCTACTACGGCACCACCGAGGACTCGGCCGCCGCCGCGCTGTTCCTGGCCTCGGATCTGTCGCGGTTCATCACCGGCACCTCGATCCACGTCGATGGGGGCACGTGGGCCGGCGGCGGGTGGCACCGACCCGATGCCACCCGACCCGAGATCCACTGAACAGGCAGGAGACCAGTCGATGACCATCAATGATCCGTGGGGGTTGACGGGCCGGTCGGTGGTGGTGATGGGCGCCGGTGGCGGCGGCATCGGCACCGCCATCGCCCGTCATCTCGGAGCCGCCGGTGCGTCGATCGTCGCGGTCGACATCGATGCCGACAAGCTGGCCGTCTGCACCGACGCCCTCACCGCGGAAGGAGTCGATCACCTCGGTCTGTTGGCCGACGGTCGCGACCGCGAGGCGGTGACCGATGTCGTCGAGCAGGCCACTCGTCTCGCCCCGTTGCACGGTTCCGTGCATGTCGCCGGCGGGATGTGGCCCCCGCAATGGGCGCCCTTCGCCAGCGACGACCCGGCGTTCGACGACGTGATGGACCTCAACTTCGGTGCCACCGTCAACACGGTGCGCGCCGTCGGCCGCAAGTTGGTGGAGGAGGGTCGCACGGGTGCACTGGTCAACATCGCCACCACCTCGGCCATCAACGGCATGCCCTTCGGTTCGGCCTACGCGGCGGCGAAGGCCGCCGTGCTCTCGCTCACCCGGTCGTTGGCCGTCGAGTGGGGACCACGAGGCATACGCGTGAACGCGGTGGCTCCGGGATCCATCGCCACCCCCAAGAGTGCGTCGACGCGCAAGCCGGGCGACACCGATGGCGACGACCTTCTGGTGATCCCCATGCGTCGGCGTGGGACCAGTGACGACATCGCCCGCGGTGTGCTGTTCATGATCTCCGAGATGTCCGCCTATGTCACCGGACAGCTCCTCTGCATCGACGGCGGGACGTCGGTGCGACCCACCTACAACGACCGTGACGAGTTGCCGGTGTTCGTGCACAACGAGGAACTGCGGGCCCGTCTGGCCCGGTGGTGAGTCCGATCACAGGCCGGTGAAGCGACCTCCGCTGACCACCAGGGTCTGCCCGGTCACGTAGCGTGCCTCGTCGCTGCACAGGAACACCGACGGTGGGCCGATGTCGGTCTCGGGATCCCCGACCCGGCCGAGGGGGACGAGACCCTCGATCCGCTTCACGCGCTCGGGTTCCATGCGCTTCATGTTCTCCAGTGCCGGAGACATGGCCAGCGGCGCCACGCTGTTCACACGGATGCCGTCCGGTCCCCACTCCCGGGCCAGGGCCCGCACGAACCCGCGCTGCGCGGCCTTGACCGCGCTGTAGAACGGCGCCCGCTCGGATCCCTCGATACCGGCCGGCGAACTCATGAGCAGGTACGCGCCGGCAGTGGCCCGCAGATGGGCATGGGCCTGCACGGCCAGTCGCCACGTGGCGCGGATGG
>VERC01000056.1 GCA_018882825.1 Acidimicrobiia bacterium
GTCGTGGTGGTTGATCCCGCATCTGGCCACGCCCACTCATGAGCGGGTGCGTCAGGGCTGAGCGGTCAGTGCGATCCGTCGGCCGAGATCCCGAGTGAGGGATCGTCGCGACGGGGATCGTCCACCACCACCTCGACGGTGACGTCGAGGCTGCGGTTGATGGCATCGGTCAGCATCACCGCCAACAGATCGGGTGGGATGATGCACTCGACGCAGTTGGAACCGGAGATGTCGACGGCCACGCGCACCGAGGCGGCATCGACGTCGAACCCGACGAGGTGGAGGTCGGCACCATCGGCCCGCAACAGCACCCCGGCCTCGTCGACGGCGGTGGCGACCGCGTCGTTGGTGATCGGCATGGCGTCGACAGTACCGCTCCGTCCGGCGACGGTCCTGTCCGTGCGCGGTAGCGTCTCGCCATTCAGACGAGGAGGACAGCCATGGGCAAGCGCTTGATGTTCGCGACGATGAAGGCGAATCCGGGCCAGCGCGACCAGTTGCGCGATCAGTTCGACGAGGTCTTCGCGGCGGCGGCGGCCGAGGGCGGCACGCTCGTGTACTCGCTCATCGAGGGCGACGATCCCGACACCCTGTACATGGTCGAGATCTACTCAGATCAGGCCGCCATGGACGCGCACATGTCCGGCGAGGCACTGGCCGCGCTCTACCCGAGGATCGGGCCGTTCCTCGCCGATGGAGGGGCCGTCACCGGCACCGTGCACCGCGAACTCGACTGAACGGCCTGGTCAGTCCTCGACCCGCAGGCCGCTGAGGTCGGGCGGGACGTCGATGGCCAGTTCCCGCAACCACTCGATGGGCACGATCTCGAGGGTGCGCTCGTGGGTGGAGGCCAGCACCACGGGGGCCGCGCAGGCATCGGTGTAGGCGATCGCCCAGTTGCGGGCGGTCACGCACCAACGATCCCCGGGCACCAGACCCGGGAAGCGGTACTCGGGCACCGGGGTCGACAGGTCGTTGCCGATCGAGCGCTGGTGCTCGAGGAATTCGGCCGTCACCACGGCGCAGATGGTGTGGGCGCCGAGGTCCTGGGGCCCGGTGGAGCAGCAGCCGTCGCGGTAGAAGCCGGTGACCGGGTCGGTGCCGCACGGCTCCAGCGGTCCGCCCAGCACGTTGCGCTCGCCCTCGCTCATCGGTCCTGCTCCCACATCACGGTGCGGATGAAGATGCCCTCGGCCCGAGCGGTGACCTCGCCGGCATGGGAGATCGTGCCCACGGTGATCACCTTGCGGCCCTCGGTGCGCTCGACCCGCGCCTCCATGGTGAGTTCGGTCTCGATGGGAGTCGGCCGCTCGTAGCGCACCGACAACGTGCCGGTGAAGCCGCCGAGACCGAGACACACGTTGGTCGTGCCCAACAACTCGTCGAAGGCGAGGGCGATGATGCCCCCGTGCACCATGCCGGGCGGGCCGACGTACTGCGTGTCGAAGGTGGCCGTTCCCGCCATGGTCGACGTGGCGGCATCGAAGTCGAGATGCATCGACGCCGACAATGGGTTGAGCGGACCGATGATCGGGCTCCAGGGGAAGAACCGCGCCGGTTCCATCGAACCCGTCCCCGCAGGCCCCTCGTCACCGAGGCGACCCTGCATGGCCATGCCCTCGACGCGATGTGGCCCGAGCAGCGCGGTGGCCTCGCGCACCAGCGCCGCGGCGCGCACGAGGTCGTCGGTGGGCGCATCGGCGCGCCGTAGTGCGCTCACCAGTGCGCGCACGTCGGCGGCCAGCGCCGCCGTCGATCCCTCGTCGTCCACGGACCACCCCGCGCTGAACGCGGGTCGCTCGGTCCCGCTCACGCGTTGTACCCGTACCCCTGGGTCTGGGCCGCCGAACCGGGCAGTCCCGGCTCCAGTCGCCCGGCCATCCATCCGCCGTCCACCACCAGTTCGGTGCCGGTGACGTAACTGGCCTCGTCCGAGGCCAGGAAGGCCACGGCGGCGGCGATCTCGTCGGGATAGCCGATGCGCTGGATGGCCTGCTGCTGGTAGGGGATCGTCTCCAGCTCCTTGGCCATGATCGGATTGCCCATCACGGTGTTGACGCCACCCGGATGCAGCGAGTTCACCCGGATGCCGAAGCGGCCCCATTCCATCGCCGCCGTCTTGGTCATGCCCCGGATGGCGAACTTGGACGCCGTGTAGGAGATCAGACCGTTCTTCGATCCGATGCCGTCGATCGACGAGATGTTGACGATCGATCCACCGCCCGAGTCGCGCATGAGCGGCATCGCGGCGCGCATGCCGAGGAAGCAGCCGATCTGGTTCACGCCGATCACGCTCATGTAGTCGGCCAGCGAGGTGTCCTCGATGGCTGCCGGTCGCAGGATCGCCGCGTTGTTCACCAGCACGTCCAGCCCACCCCCGCCGAACGAGCGGACGACGTCCATGGCCGAATCCCAGCCCTCCTCGGTGCTGACGTCGAGGTGCACGTAGCGGGCCGAGTCGCCGATGGAGGCGGCGACGGCCTCACCGTCGGCGTCGAGTACGTCGCCGAGCACGACCTTGGCGCCCTCGGCGGCGAACAGTCGGGCTTCGGCCTCGCCCTGTCCACGGGCTGCGCCCGTCACGACCACGACCTTCCCGTCGAACCGTCCCATCGGGTCCCCCTTCCGCGCCCCGGCGGGGCGACCGGGCGAGTGTAGGGAGGCCGGCCGGGTGGTGTCGTCGGCGGCCGGGCGTCACCGGAGCCGCCGGCCCGTCTGCTTGACTGAACCGGTCCGAACCGGAGGAGAACCGTGAAGAACCGACTCGCCCTCGCTGCTGTCGCCCTCGTCGTGCTGGTCCCGTTGGCGGCGTGCTCGAGCGATTCGTCGACATCGTCGACGTCCACCACTGCCAGCTCCGGCTCGCAGGTGACCGATACGACCTGCCCGTTCACCGGGACGACCGGTCAGTCCTCGGGGGGCAAGGCGGGCACCGCGACGGCGCTGTCGACGATCACCACGTCGAAGGAAGGCTGCGTCGACAACATCCAGTTGAAGATGACGGGCGGGGTCGGCGCATGGACGGTGGCCTACGCCACCGGTCCGGTGACCGATGCCGGCGGTGCCACCATCGCTGCGCAGGGATCGGCCTCCTTGGTGGTCACCATCCAGTCGGGCACTTGGTCGGGTTCCCCGGCGGCACCGACGACGGTGCTCCCCATCCAGCTCGACTACGTGCAGTCGATCAACGTGGCCAGTGGTCCGGGCGGAACGTTGCTCGTCGTGTTCGGAATGTCGGCCAAGAAGCCCTATCAGGCCAGCGACTCGGCCCAGACGCCCGGCTACATCTCCCTCGGCATCGGCTGAGTGTGGTGCGGGCGTGGCAGGTCGTCCGCCACGGACGTCCGTCCGACGCCCTCGAACAGCGTGAACTGGCGACGCCCGAGGCCGGACCGCGCCAGGTCCTGGTGCGGGCCTCGGCCAGCGTCCTCAACTTCAACGAGGTCGACGGCTGTCGCGGCCGCTACGTGACGGTGAACCCGCCGCTGCCCTACACGCTGGGGATGGAGGTGGTCGGCGTCGTCGAGTCGGTCGGAGAGGGCGCCGAGGAGTGGCTCGGTCGCCGGGTGGTGGCCACGGCCGCCGGTGCCTTCGGCGCGCACGCCGATGCCGTGGTGGCCGGCGTCGACATGGTCTTCGACGCACCCGCCGCGCTCGGTGATGTGCAGGCCGCCGCGTTCTTCTTCCCGTTCCACCTGGCCTGGCTCGGGCTGTTCACCCGCGGTCGCCTCGAGCCGGGACAGACCGTGCTCGTGCAGGCGGCGGCTGGCGGAGTCGGCTCGGCCGCCGTGCAGTTGGCGGTGGTCGCCGGCGCGCGGGTGATCGCCGTGGCCGGCGGCGTGTCGAAGACCGAACTGTGTCGGTCGCTGGGCGCGGACGTGGTGGTCGATCACGCCGTCGACGACTTCGTCGCCGTGGTCGACGAGGTGACCGATGGTCGCGGCGTCGATCTCGTCTTCGACGGTGTCGGTGGCGACGTCGGTGAGCGCTCGCTGCGCTGTGTGGCGCTGGGCGGCACCTACATGACGGTCGGATTCGCCGCCGGCATCGAGGCCGAGGAGCAACCGTGGGTCACGCCCCGACAGTTGTGCTTCGGCAACCTCTCCGTCGGCGGAGTGATGCTCAGCTACACCTCGTTCCCGGATGCGGCTCGGGCCGCCACCGGGTTCAACATCGTTCCTCGTGCGGTGGGGGACGAGATCCATCGCTCGTTGACGGTGCTGCTCGACGACGGGCGCATCGCCCCGGTGGTGTCGGAGGTGGTGCCGTTCTCCTCCTTGCCGTTGGCGCTCGACGCCATGGAGGAACGTCGCACGACCGGTCGAGTGGTGGTGACCCGCGACTGAGTGGCGTCAGCGCAGGTGCAGGGCCAGCACCGCGGCGCAGCCGAGGCCGTAGACCCCGACGACGGCCCGGAGCACATTCGGGTGGAGGCGACGCGCGTTGCGGGATCCGATCCAACCGCCGAGGAGCGTCATGGGGGCCATCACCAGCACGAACCACCACTGCACGGGTCCGAACAGCGCGAACACGACCACGGCCACGCCGTTGCACGTGAACTGCAGCACGCTCTTGAGCGCGTTCAGGCGCTGCAGGCTCTCCAGCATGGTGATGCCCAACGCGGCGAGCAGGACGACGCCCAGGACCCCGCCGAAGTAGCCGCCATAGATGGAGGCCACGAACACGCTGACCGTCGCCGCGATCCGGTGACCACCGTCGATGGGTTCACCGGTGACCGGGTGCGTGGCGTGGAGTCGTCGCTGCAGCGCGGGCTGCACCAACAGCAGGATCGAGGCCCCGGCGACGAGGACCGGGACGATCACGTCGAAGACCTTCGTCGAGGTGACCAACAGGATGGTGGCGCCGATGAGGGCCCCGAGCGCCGCCACCGGCACCAGGCGGCGCACGTTGGCCGACTGGTCGTCGAGTTCCCGTCGGTAGCCGGCGATGCCGCCGGCGTAGCCGGGCACGAGGGCGACGGTGTTGGTGACGTTGGCCGACACGGGAGGGAGGCCGATGGCCACCAGGGTGGGGAAGGTGAGCAGGGTGCCGCCTCCGGCCACGGCGTTGAGCGCACCGGCCAGCATCGACACCGCCGCCAGGATCACGATGCCGCTGGCGCTCACGTCGTGCACGACGGGCGATGGTACGACGACGACGGCGGTTGCGGTGTGGTGGAATGCGGCGGGGGTGTTCATGGAGGTCAGGCCGCTCACGCCGCAGATCGGTGCCGTGGTCGTCGGCGTCGATCTGCGCGCGCCGACCGACGGCGATGTCGAGTCGCTGCACGAGGCACTCATCGATCATCTCGTGGTGTTCGTGCCGGCCCAGGATCTCGACGACGCCGCCCAGCAACGGTTCGCGGCGCGTCTCGGTGAGGTCGAGCAGTTCCCCTTCGGCGAGGGCGGACCGCCCGAAGCCCCCGATGTGCACGCCATCGTGACCGGTGGCGACGCGCCCAAGTACTCGAACGCCGATGTGTGGCACAGCGACGCCACCTTCATGGCCGAGCCTCCGGCGGTGTCGATCCTGCGGGCCGTCGAACTCCCCCCGCTCGGCGGCGACACCCTGTGGGCCAGCGCCCATGCCGCCTACGACTCGTTGTCATCGATGGTGGCCCGGCTCGTCGACGACATGACGGCCACCCATTCGGTGGCCAAGTCGTCGGCGCACCGGTCGCCGGTCCACGAACGCTTCCCGCCGGTGCAGCATCCGGTGGTGCGGACCCATCCCGAGACGGGTCGGCGCGCACTGTTCGTCAATCGCAACTTCACCGTCCGGCTCGACGGTGTCACCGAACGCGAGAACGAGGTGCTGCTGCCGATGTTGTGCGATCGGTTCGCCCAACCCGACATCCAGGTGCGGTGGCGGTGGTCGCCGGGCGATGTCGCCATCTGGGACAACCGCAGTACGCAGCACTACGCCACATTCGATTACGCCGTCCGTCGCGAGATGCGGCGGATCCTGTTGCGCGGCGATCGTCCGGTCCGGGAGGGGACGAAATGACAGTGGTGGAACGGGAGATGGTCGCCGATGGCGTCCTGCAGGTGACGTTGAACGACCCCGAGTCGTACAACTCGCTCACCCCGGCACTGGCCGAGGGGCTGTTCGAGGTGTTCGCCGACGTTCGACACGCACGCGACATCGGGGTGGTGATCCTCACCGGCGCCGGTCGGGGATTCTGTGCCGGCGCCAACATGACCGGCACCGGCGGCGAACTGCCCCGGGCCGACGGCCGGGGGCCGGTCGGGTACATCCACGAGTACCAGGAGTACCTGATGGACATGGTGCTGGCCATCCACGAATCACCCAAGCCCGTGATCGCCGCCGTGCACGGGGCCGCGGTCGGTGGTGGACTGGCCATCGCCCAGCACTGCGACCTGCGTGTGGCCAGCGAGGACGCCTTCTTCGCCGCCCACTTCATCCGGGTGGGGCTGTCGTCGTGCGATCTGGGCACCAGCTACTGGTTGCCGCGACTCGTCGGTCCGACGATGGCGGCCGAGTTGATGCTGACCGGTCGTCGCGTGTCTGCCGCCGAGGCGAGGGAGATCGGACTCGTCAACCGGGTCGTGGCCAGGGACGATCTGCTGCCCACGGCCCGCGACCTCGCCGGTCAGATCCTGGAGAACTCCGAGTTCGGGGTGCGGTTCACCAAGGTGGGGATGTGGGCCAACCTCGACGCCCCCGGTCTGCGGCACGCCATGCAATTGGAGAACCGCACGCAGGTGCTCGGCACCTTCACCGGCAACATGACCGAGGCCGCGCGCGCCTTCCGCGACAAGCGGACGCCCGAGTGGAAGCCCATGTGACTCCGTGCCCCACGAACGACTGAACGGCATCGACCTCTACTGGGAACGCTCCGGCGAGGGTCCGCGCCTGCTGTTCTTCAACGGATCGGGTTCGACCATCGAGAGGATGCGTCCCCTGCTCGGCATGTACGAACCCCATTTCGATCTGCTCATCCACGACCAGCGCGGGTTGGGTCGCACCGCGATCCCATCGGGTCCCTACACGATGGCCGACTACGCCGCCGACGCCATCGCGCTCGTCGACCATCTCGGTTGGGACTCGTTCCGCGTGATCGGGGTGTCGTTCGGGGGGATGGTGGCGCAGGAGTTCGCCGTCACCGTGCCCGACCGCATCGAACGCCTGGCCCTGTTGTGCACCTCGCCGGGTGGTGCCGGTGGCGCGTCCTATCCGCTCCACCGACTGCGGACGATGGACGATGCCGAACGGGCGCGCATCGGCATGACCATCATGGACACCCGGTTCACCCCGGAATGGCTGGCCGAGCACCCCTCCGATCGCATGTTCGCCGAGGCGATGACGGCGGCCGGGGCCGCCCAACCGGGCTCCGAACGCGAGCGGGGAGAGATCGAGCAACTGGGAGCCCGCAGCACCCATGACGTGTGGGACCGACTCGGCCGCATCGACTGTCCGGTGTTCATCGCCGCCGGTCGCTACGACGGCATCGCACCACTGGCCAATGCCGAGGCGATGGCGTCACGCATCCCGCACGCCGAACTGCACGTCTACGAGGGCGGACATGGATTCTTCGCCCAGGATCCGGCCGCCCTGCCCGAGGTCATCGACTTCCTGACGCGCTGATCAGGCGATCTGGGCCGTGAACTGGTTCATGTCGAAGTACTCGCGCCAACGCGCGATCTTCTCGCCCTCGAACTCGAAAATGCCGAGCACCGGCAACTCCACCCGGCCACCGTCGGCCTTGGCGAAGATGTCGACCCGTTCGGTCACCACCGTGGAGCCACTCGACAACATGACGTCGATGCGGAACTCGACCACCTTCAGCCCCATGCCATTGGTGAAACCGTCGACCATGGCACGGATGGCATCGTGGCCGACCAGCGGATCCACCGGGATGTTGTGGTACACGCCGTCGTCGGTGAACGAGGCCACCACCTTGTCGTGATCGGCGTCGGCCCACGCCTGGCAGAACTCGCGCACCAGCGCCTCGTAGTCGGGTGCTGCTCCCATCGTCGTACCCCCTCGTTGCGGACGGCGCGAGTCTCGCGCCGTTTCGACCGCCCTGCGCCAGCGTCCTACGGTGGTCCGGTCATCGACAGGGGGAGTGACAGTGGCCGACTTCAGCATCGATCCCGACTTCGCCGAGCAGCTCGAGTGGATCAAGGAGTTCGTGGCCGCCGAGATCGAGCCGCTCGACCTCGCCTTCGCCGGTGAGGGGTTCGTCTACGACAAGTCCTCGATCTTCTACGACGAGGCCATCCGCCCGCTCCAGCAGGTGGTCAAGGACCGCGGGCTGTGGTCGTGTCACCTCACCCCCGAGTACGGAGGTCAGGGCTACGGGCAGGTACGGCTGGCGTACATGAACGAGATCCTCGGACGCTCGCAGTTCGCCCCGACGGTGTTCGGCACACAGGCCCCCGACAGCGGCAACGCCGAGATCATCGCCCATTACGGCACCGCGGCGCAGAAGGAGCGGTACCTGCAGCCGCTGCTCGACGGTCGCATCTCGTCGTGCTACTCGATGACCGAACCGCAGGGTGGAGCCGATCCCGGGGTGTTCCGGTGTCGCGCCGTGCGGGACGGTGACGAGTGGGTCATCGACGGGGAGAAGTGGTTCTCGTCGTCGCTGCGGTATGCGTCGTTCCTCATCGTCATGGCCATCACCGACCCCGACGTGTCGGTGCACAAGGGCGCGTCGATGTTCCTCGTGCCCACCGACACGCCCGGACTCGAGGTGGTGCGCAACGTGGGTGTGGGTCAGGAACCCCCAGGCCATGGCAGCCATGCCTACGTCCGCTACGACTCGGTGCGCGTCCCGGCCGAGAACCTGCTCGGGGGTGAGGGCCAGGCCTTCGTGATCGCCCAGACCCGACTGGGGGGCGGACGACTGCACCACGCCATGCGCACCGTGGGCGCCGTGGCCCGCTGCCTCGACATGTTGTGCGAGCGGGCGTTGAGCCGGACCACGCAGGGCGAGGTGCTGGCCCGGAAGCAGGCCACGCAGGAGAAGATCGCCGACGCGTGGATCGAACTGCTGCAGTTCCGCCTGCAGGTGCTGCACGCGGCGTGGGTGGTCGACCAGCACGGCGGCGCAGCGGCCCGCAAGGAGATCGCCGCGGTGAAGGTGGCGACGCCGAGGGTCTACCGGGAGGCCGTCCTGCGCACCATGCAACTGCACGGCGCGCTGGGAGTGTCCAACGAGATGCCGCTGCCGTCGATGCTCATGGCCGCGGTGACGATGGGCATCGCCGATGGTCCGACCGAAGTCCACAAGTTCACCGTGGCCCGCGAGGTGCTCAAGGACTACTCGCCGGCCCCCGGTGCGTGGCCGAGCGAGCACCTGCCGGAGCGACGCGCCGCGGCGAGGGACACCTATGCCGACCTGTTGGAGCGGGCGATCGCCGACTCGTGAGCCGGTCCCATCGCTGGCGTCAGTAGCCGCCACCCAGTTTGCGGTGGTCCCACGAGATGGTTCGCTCGACGTTCAACTTCACCACGACACGCTTGTTCAGCATCATCTCGACCGCGCCGCGCATCTCCTCGGTGTACGGCGCCATGTAGCGCTCGAACACGCTGATGCCGAGGGGGAACATCTCCTCGGGGTCCTCGATGATCTCGGCCTTGCCGATGAGCGTCACTCCGCGCAGGGTCTCGTAGGTCTCGCCGTCCTCGACGAGCACCGTCATGTTCGGATTGCGACGGAGGTTCAGCACCTTCTGGGCCTTGGCCTTCGATTCGATGCCGATGCAGCCGTCGACGAACCCGTACCACATGGCGATCGAGTGGATGCTGCCGTCGGCATTGAGTGTCGACATCGTCATCGAATGACGTCCCTGGAGGAACTCGTCGATCTCCTCCTGCGACATCACGATCTTGTTTCGCTGCTTCACGCCCCGCGGCGGTGCTTCGTCGGCCATGGTCCCCTCCGTCTGCGTCGCCAGCACGGTACACCGCTCCTGCCGGTCGGTCGGAGGCCTGCGTTCGGCCGGTCCTCGGCTGGTGGGGCCGACCTAGAGTGCCGGGACACGTCTCGAACGAGGGGGAACGATGGACGCAGTGGAGGCAGCGAACCAGTCGGCGAAGGCCATCGTCGACCTCGGTGGCGGATTCATGACCGCCGGACCGACCTACGCCCGCGGGGGTGAACTCGGGTTCTCCGGCATCGACTTCTACGTGCTCGGTCGCGGCGGCGTGCTGGGCGATGTCGACGCCGACGTGATCGCCGCCGGTTTCATCTTCTGGAACCCCACGCAGGTGCGGGCCCAGTGGGAGACGGGACGTGGTGTGATGGCTCCCGACGCCGCCGCTCGCGAATGGGCGGCCTGCTGCGCAGCGTGGGGGGAGGCGAACCTTCCCGACACCGACGGGGCCGACCGTCTGGCCGACCTGCTCACCACCGTGGTGAACGAGGCGTCGCCGGCCGTGGCTGCGTTGTTCGCGGGATGGCGTGCCCTGCCGGTCCCGGCCTCGGCCAAGGCCCGCGTCGCCCACCAGACCAATGCGCTGCGCGAACTGCGCGGTGCCCTGCACGGTGGCGCGCTGCTCGCCGCGGGTGTGTCGCCGGCCGATGCCGTCGTCTACCGCTCGGCGATGATGGCGCCCCTGTTCGGCTGGGATG
>VERC01000057.1 GCA_018882825.1 Acidimicrobiia bacterium
CCCGGACATCCCGCCGTGATCGAGACCGACGGAACGGTCGTCTCCTACGCCGACCTGTGGAACGCGTCGGGCGAGGTGGCCGATCGGCTCCGCATCGCCGACGGCGAGGTGGTCGGCGTGTCGATGCTGCGCGGCGCGGCGGTGGTCACGGCCATGCTCTCCGTGCTCCGGGCCGGAGGCGTCTACTGCCCGACGAGGCCCGACGATCCACCGGCGCACACCCGACGACTGCACGACCGGGCGGGGATCCGCGTCGTGCTCCGTGAGGACGACCGGGGCGCGATCGTGGCGGACGACAGGGGCGGAGACGGGCGGGTGCTCGACTGCGACGAGCCGCCGGTCTACGTGATGTGGACCAGCGGTTCCACCGGGGAACCGAAGGCCGTCGTCATCCCCCATCGTGGCGTGGTGCGACTCGTCCGGGATCGGACCCTCGCCCACCTCCGACCCGACGATCGGGTCGCCTTCGCGTCGAATCCGATGTTCGACGCCGCCACCTGGGAGGTGTGGGCCACCCTCGGGAACGGAGCGACGATCGTCGTCGTCGACCCCGACGACCTCGTCGATGCCGGCCGACTCCGCACCCACTTCGCGCGCACCGGCGTGACGCGGGCCTTCCTCTCCACCTCGTTGTTCGATCTGCACGCCGGCCGCGACCCGTCCATGTTCGGAGGTCTGCGCACGCTCATCGTGGGTGGTGAGCCGCTGCGACCCCGCACCATCGGTGCCGTGCTCACGTCGACCTCACCGCCTGGTTCGCTCGTCAACGGCTACGGCCCCACCGAGTGCACCACCTTCGCCACCGGCCACCGCATCACCGTGGACGACCTGCACGGTGCCCGCATCCCCATCGGCACTCCCCTGTCGGACACCCTCGTGGCCATCGTCGACGACCGGGGCCGAGCCGTGCCCGACGGCGAGGTGGGCGAGTTGTGGCTCGCAGGAGGTGGTGTGGCCCTGGGCCACCTCGGACCCGGCGGGCTCGAACAGGACCGATTCATCGACGCAGCGGTCGATGACGACGTCCCGCGTCGCTGGTACCGCTCTGGCGACATCGCCAGGCTCGATGCGCAGGGTCGCCTCGATTGCCTCGGACGTCTCGATCGGCAGGTGAAGATCCGGGGATACCGGGTCGAACCGGACGAGATCGAGCAGGTCATCGCATCGTGTGAGGGGGTGGCCGAGGTGGCGGTGATCGCCGACCGCTCGTCGGACTCGGTTCGACTGTGCGCCTTCGTCGTGGCGGCGCAGGGCCGAGCGGGAGCCGTCGAGGGCACGGTCGACGGGATCCGCCGTCGACTGCGAGCCGAACTGCCGACGTACATGATCCCGACGCGGATCTCCGTGGTCGACGGACTCCCACTCACACCGAACGGGAAGCTCGACTCGGCGACCCTCCTCGCCCTCCCGAGCCGATCGCGCAGCGGTGCAGTCTCGGTCGAGTCCGGCGCGCCCGATCCTCTGGTCACCGCCGTGATCGACCGGGCGCGTGTCGTGCTGAACCAGCCCACCCTCGGACGGGACGACGACCTGTGGGATGCCGGTCTCGATTCGCTCTCGGCGATCGAACTGGCTGCGGCCGTGTCGGAGGTCGTCGACCGCGAGATCCACCCGACCGACTTCATCGATCACCCGACCCCGTCAGCCATCGCCGGCGCCGACGCCGACGATCGGGGCCGGTCGGCAGGAGTCACCGACTTCGATCCGTCGTCGACGACCGATCCGATCTTCGTCGTGCTCGGTCGAGGAACTTCCCCGCTCGCCTTCCGCCACATGGCCCACGAACTGGCCGCGAGCGATCGACGACTCGTCGTCCTCGAGGCCGAGGTCCTGCGATCGAAGGAGACCGGAAGGGGCCGGGTCGAGGCGATGGCGGCCTCGATCGCCGCCGAGATCGACCGTCGACAACCGGATCGCCCCGTGCTCCTCGCCGGCTGGTCCGCCGGCGGCGTCATCGCCGCGCACGCGACGTGGTTGCTGGAGCAGGGTGGTCGCGATGTGCGCCTCATGCTGTTCGACACGATCTTCTTCGTCCGTGGACGGCGGGCCGGCGCACGAGCCGCGATCGCCATACTCACGCACGTCCTGCGTCGACTGCGCGACGGCGTCTCGCGCTCGAACACACCCGACGAGCACGGGATCCGCCGTACCGGACAGGCCCGACTGTTCGTCGACCAGATGCGCGAACTCCAGGCCTACGGCGCACCGCCAGCCATCAGCGCTCCCGTGGCCAACTTCCACGTCACCGGATCGGTGGCCGCGACGGTCGTCACCTCGGTCCTGCCCGGATCGACCGCCATCGAGGTCGGTGGTGACCACAACTCGATGTTCGATCGGGAGCACGTCGCATCGCTGACCACGAGGATGAACGACTGGATCAGGTGGACGGGCCCGACCGGTCGGGAGTCGGTCAACGGCGACCCACGCCGTCGAAGGTGAAATCCAGGCGCTGGAGTGCGGCCCGATCGAACACGTTGCGCGTGTCCACCACGGCTCGGCGGGCGACCACTCCGGCCAGACGATCGAGATCGACGAGACGGAACTCGTCCCACTCGGTGAGCACCACCACGACGTCGGCGTCGACACAGGCCGCGTAGAGATCGTCGGCGAGAACGACATCGGCCGACGGCGACACCGTGACCACGGGGTCGTAGGCGCGGACGGTCGCCCCCCGGGCCACCAGGCGATCGATGACCTCGAGCGCCGGCGAGTGACGGACGTCGTCCGTTCCCGCCTTGAAGGCGAGGCCGAGCGCGGCGATCCGGGCGCCGTCGAGAGAGCCACCGAGTGCTCGGGTGATCTTGTCGACCACGCGCTCGAACTGCTCCCGGTTGACGTCGACGACGCCGCGGAGCAGCGAGAAGTCGTAGCCGGCAGCCTCGGCGATACGTATGAGGGCGCCGGTGTCCTTGGGGAAGCACGACCCGCCCCAGCCCGGTCCGGGCCTGAGGAACTCGTGCCCGATGCGCGAGTCGTAGCCGATGCCGAGCATCACCTCGTCGACGTCGGCACCCACCGCCTCGCACACGGCGGCCAACGCGTTCACGAACGAGAGCTTCGTGGCCAGGAAGGAGTTGGCGGCGTACTTGATGGTCTCGGCCGACACCGGATCGGTGAGGAGGATCGGCGCGGCGAGCGGTCGGTACAACGCGGCCACCCGCGCGGCGATCTCGGGATCGTCGGCACCGATCACGATCCGGTCCGGCTGCAGGAAGTCGGCGACCGCCGAACCTTCCCTGAGGAACTCCGGATTCGACACGACCGCCACGTCGGATCGAGCCAGCGATCGCTCCACCTGACGGAGTGACCCGACCGGAACGGTCGACTTGTTGATGACGATGGCACCCGACTTCAGACGAGGCCCGATCTCGGTCGCCACCGAGTGGACGAACGACATGTCGGCAGAGCCATCGGGAAGTTCGGGGGTGGGAACACAGATGAAGACGACATCGGCATCGACCACCGCGTGAACGGCACCGACTTCGAACTCCAGTCGACCGTCGGCCAGGTGGGTCTGCACGAGTTCGCCGAGACCGTCCTCGTGGATGGGGAGACGACCCGATCGCAACTCCCCGACGCGGACCGCATCGACATCGGCGCAGGTCACGAGGTAACCCAGTTCCGCCAGACACGCGGCGGTGGTCAGACCGACATAGCCGGCTCCGATCACCGCGATCCGCTCGTCCATCGATCCTCCCTCCCGGGCCCCGGGCCGTCGCTCGCCAGACGCCCGGTCACGGGATGCGGCGCCGAACGTTACCGGCCGCCCCATCCACCCGGGAAACGGATCGACGCCGCCCGGCCGCGCCGAGGCCGGGCGGATCGCTCAGGACTGCGGTGGAGGGCGACCGATCAACGAGAGCGAGCCGGCGACGCGATCGGCGAGCCCGGAGAGCTCGTCGGCGGTCCGCCGGAACTCGGCCACCGACGAGCCGAACGGGTCGGCGATGTCGTCGGCGAGCGAATCGCCCAACAACTCGTCGAGAGGGCGATCGGCCGTCAACCGCCCCAACCACGCCCCCAGATCCTCGCCCACCGCGGGTGCGCCGGCCGCTCCCGTGCGTCGGACCAGCTCCTTCATGGTCACGAGTCGCGGGAGGGCATACGGCGCCATGAGGGCGGCATCCCGCAGGTGCTCGCGTGCCATGCCGATGACGAGATCGGCGGCGGCGATCTGACGCACGGTGAGCGGTCGACTGGTGTGAGCGGCGATGTCGAGACCCATCGTGGCCATGACCTCCACCGCCTCGGGGGCTGGGGGTCGGCCCCATTCGAGCATCGTCGAGGTCCCGGCCGAGGTCACCGATGCCGGCACGTCCGCCGCGTCGAGCGAGCGCTGGAGAAGGGCCTCGGCCATCGGCGAGCGACAGATGTTGGCCGTGCACACGATCAGAACCGAAACGGTCGGCGAGTCACCCGCCGGGGCTCCCATGGCGACCGGGGACGACGTCAACCCTTCGAACTCTTCGAGTCCTTGGCGTACTTCTCGTACTTCGTGTAGCGGGAGTAACGCCCGTACCCGTACCGACCGTACCGTCCGTACCGGCCCCGATAGGGCCCGTAGCGCCGTGACTCACTCACCTCGTTGAGCACGATCCCGATGATCGGTGCGTTCACCTGGGCCAGCCGGTCGAGGACCTCGGTGAGTTGGGGCTTGGTGGTGCTGCCCACCTTGGCCAGCACGATCACACCGTCGACCATCTGGGCCATGGCCAGGGCGTCGGCCACCGGGAGCACGGGTGGGGTGTCGAGGAGGATGAAGTCGGCGCCCGCCGACTCGATCCGGTCGAGGACGGTGCTCATGCGCTCCGAGCCGAGGAGTTCGGCCGGATTCTGCGGTGACTGACCCGAGGGGACGAGATAGGCCCGGTCGACCGAGGGAAGGGGGATGGGGAGCAACACGTCGACCAGCGCGGTGTCGCCCAGCAGCACGCCGGTGAGCCCTTCGGCCGGCATGGACAACCCGAAGATCTCCTCCAACTGGGGCTTGCGCAGATCGGCCGAGACGATGACCACCTTGAGCCCGCTCTGGGCGAGCACGACGGCGAGGTTCCCGACGACCGTCGTCTTGCCCTCGCCCGGGATCGCCGAGGTGACGAGGATCCGGGTGCGCTTCTGCCCTATGGCGGAGAACCGGATGTTGGTGCGCAGCGCGCGGTAGGCCTCGGCATCGACCGAATCGAGGGCGACGAGTTCCCGGCGGTGGCGCTTGTGGGCGTCCCGGTTCGTGGGAATGGTCCCGATGACCGGGACATCGACCGCCATCTCCTCGATGTCCTCGGGGGAATGGATCTTGTTGTCGAGCCGGTCGATCAGCAGCGCGACACCCGCGGCGAAGATCAGCGCGAGGATCCCGGCCAGTGCCGCGTCACGGACCGGCGTCGGCTCGAACGGCTCGGTGGGTACGACCGCCTCGTTGGCCACCTCGACATTGCCCGAGCGACTGGCCGCCTCGACCTCGAACTGGGTCGACAACGATCGGAGATCGGTCTGTTGGGCCACCAGCGCCGCGCGCTGGGCTCGGAGGGTGTCGGCTTCGAGCGCCGGCAGACGATTGTTGGCCAGACGGGCGTCGACGTCCTTTATCTGCGTCTCGAGCTCCCGGACCTTCACGAGGAGTTCCTCGGAGCGGGCGACGAACGAGGATCGCAACTGCTCCTTGCGCTGGGTCACGTACACCGCGGCATAGGTGTTGGCGGCTTCCGCCGCCACCTCCGGGGAGGGGCTGACCACCGTGATCTGGATGAGATCGGTCTGACCCACTCCGGAGAAGGTGACACTCGAGACCTGGTCGACATCCTCGCCGAGCTGCTCGTTGACCTTGTCCTCGACGGCCACCGACGAGAGCAACTGGATCTGCGTCTCGACATCACGCTTCGGGTCGACCCGTATCTGGACGCCGTTGAACACGGCATCGGAATTGGGATCGATCACCCGGACCCGCGCCGACGCCTTGTAGAGGTCGGTGGAGGATGCCGCGAGGTAGTACGCAGCACCGGCCGCCAGCAGGGCGAAGCCCACGATCAGTGGTGCCAACCACCGGACGACGCTCCAGACTCGCCAGAGATCGACCCCCTCCGGGGCCTCGTCGGCCGTCACCGCCGGGCTCCGCAGGGATGGGCGAGCGTACCCCGGGCGCCGAGTCGGACTCCTGCCCGAGCGGGCACGCGCCGGGACGCGGGCGGCGCCTGGACCAAAGTGGACTGAGTCAAATCACGCGCCCTTCCGACTGCGAACGTCGGAGGACAGTAGCGCAGTCGAACTAGTATCCGAGGGCGCTCACCTCGAAGATCGACCGGTCACACTTCATGGGAATCGAGAATCACATCGTGGGACCACAGGGTGACGAGGCTCGAGCGCCCGCCGGTGGGAGCGGCGACGGGAACGGCGACGCCGGGGTGGCCACATGGGCACGCAGCCGGTCGAAGCGAGTTCTGGACCTGCTGGCCGGAGTGGTCCTCACCGTGCTCACCCTTCCGATCGTGCTCGCACTCTGTCTGGGCTCGGCCGTCGCCTTCCGCACCTGGCCGATCTTCCGGCAGCCCCGCCTGGGCCGGGGCGGACGTCCCTTCGCCTTCCTGAAGGTGCGCAGCCTTCCGGTCGAGGTCCCGCCCGAGATCGACAAGTACGAACTCGTGGAGCAGCCCTCCTCGGGATGGGGAAGGTTCATACGCCGTCGGCACCTCGATGAGTTCCCCCAGTGCTGGTTGCTGGTCACCGGCCGGATGTCACTGGTCGGGCCCCGTCCGGAGATGCCGGCACTGTCGGCCACCTACGACCCGGGCTTCGTCGCTGCCCGCCTCCGGGTGAGGCCCGGGATCACCGGTCCGTGGCAGGTCAGCCCCGACAGCGCCGGGCTCATCGGCGAGAACCCGCAGTACGACCTGTGGTACCTGACCCACGCCAGCCCCGGCCTCGACCTGTGGCTCCTGTGGCGGACGTTCCTGGGTCTGTTCGGAGCGACACCTCGGCGGCTGTCGGACTACCCCGGCCGGTACGTCGGCGAGTGACCGAATGAGGGTCCTCGTCGTCCTCGACAACGCGGACAGGTACACGACGCTGTGGGAGACGGTGCCCGACCTCGGCGTCGATCTCCACGTCGTCGCCCCCGCCGAGGTGGCCACGAGGATGACGGAGCGACCGGGACTGACGGTGCATCCCGTGGACGACCGCTTCCTGCGGAAGGACCGGGAGACGTGGCGGATCTTCCCCGGCCTGCACCGCCTCGTCCGCGCCGTCGAGCCGGATCTCGTCCACCTCACGACCGAGCCGTGGTCCCTCGTCACGCTGCAGGCCCTCACCACGCGCCGGCCGGTGGTGGTTCATGGCGCGGAGATCGACATCCGCTCCGGCTCCTCCGCCGAGATCGCCATCCGCGCGATCGTCTGCCGATGGACGCTCGCCCGCGTGGCCGGTTTCGTGGGGTGGAGCGCACTGGCCGTCGACGCCGTCCGTGACGAGGGCCTGCCCGCATCGACGCCGACCGTCGTGGCTCCCGCCGAGGTGCCCGATCCGACGCCGTTCGGCCCGGCCACGGCGCGTCGATCGTCGTTCCGGGATGCGCGCGGCTGGGCCGACGACGACGTCGTGGTCGGCTTCGTGGGCCGGCACGTGCCCGAGAAGGGATTGGCGTGGCTCCTGGCCGCCGTCGAACGGACGACGTCGCCCGCCCTCCGGCTCTCCACCATCGGCGAGGGCCCCGACGTCGAACTCGTCCGTCGGGCCGAACGCACCTCGAGTCGGCGGGTCCACCACCATGGGCCGGTGGCGATGAGCGAGGTCCCCGAGGTCATGGCCTCGCTCGACGTGCTCGTGGTCCCGTCGACGACCACCTCCCGGTGGCGTGAGCAGTTCGGCCGGGTCGTCGTCGAATCGATGTCGGCCGGCACGCCCGTCGTCTCGAGTGACTCCGGTGCTCTCCCCGAGGTCGTCGGCGACGCCGGCATCCTCGTGCCGGAGGGGAACATCGACGCGCTGGCGAGCGCACTCGACCTGCTGGCCGACTCCCCGTCGGAACGGACGCGGTTGGCCATCGCGGCCCGTGAACGGGCCAACGACCTGTTCGCTCCCGGAGTCGTCGCCGACCGCATCGTCGCCCTCTGGCGGTCGATCGCACGGAGCGACACACCGACCGTGGTCCGTCCCTCCAGTTCGATCAGCGTCGACCCCGACGCGACCTCGCGAGGAAGGCCGGTCGTGGCCGTCCTCATGGCCACGCACGATCGCCGATCGACCACGTTGCTCTCGCTCGAGCGACTCTTCGGCCAGACGGGACTCGTCACCCCCCTCGAGGTGTTCCTGGTCGACGACGGCAGCACCGACGGCACCGCCATCGCCGTGGCCGATCGGTTCCCCGCCGTGCACCTCATCGAGGGGAACGGTTCGCTCTTCTGGTCCGGGGCCATGCGATTGGCGCAGTCGGCGGCGCGGGGCCTGCGACCCGACTTCCTGCTGTGGCTGAACGACGACGTCGCCCTCGACGCGGACGCGCTCGAACGTCTGCTGCACTGCTACGGCGAGCTGCGCGATCGGGGCGAACCGGCGTCGGTCGTCGTCGGCGCACTCACCGATCCGGACGCCGGAACGATCTCCTACTCGGGTGTCGACAGACCCGATCGGCGGCGTCCCACCCACTTCGAGATGATCGACCCCACCGACGAGTTGCAGCAGTGCGAGACGGCGAACGGCAACCTCGTGCTCGTCCCGTCGATGGTCTTCCGTCGACTCGACGGGTTCGACGGCTCGTTCCGGCATGCCATGAGCGATTACGACTTCGGGCTCCGAGCCCGGTCCCAGGGCTGCGGAGTGTGGCTGGCGCCCGGCACCTTCGGGACCTGCCGTCGGGACCACCGGGAGCAGCCATGGCTGGAGCAGGAGGGGGGGATCGTGGCGCGCACGCGGATGCTCGTCTCTGCGAAGGGACTGCCGCCCGGCGACTGGCTGCGGTTCACCCGCCGCCATGCCGGCCCTCTCTGGCCGTTCTATTTCGCCTCGCCCTATAGTCGCTTCGTGGCGAGGATCCTGCGCGGGGGCTAGGTCGGTCCGGCCGCTCGCCACCCGAAAGCAGCCGCGAGCCCGATGAAGAGAGTCCGGAGCAGGAACGAACCCGGGAGTCCCATCCGGGTCCTCCACGTGTTCCACGAGCTGCGTCGCTCGGGGGCCGAGTCGATGATGTACTCCGCCCGCGATCTCTGGGCCGAACAGGGCGTGGAATGCGAGTTGGTGGCGGTGGGCGGGACTGCCGGCGACTTCGCACCCGACCTCGCCGCCCGCGGGTACCCGATCCATCGACTCGCACCCTCGCGAACCGCACTGCTCACCGGATTCGCTGCGCTAATGCGAAAGCGCCGACCCGACGTGGTGCACATCCACACCGAGCGAGCCGGTTTCTGGCTCGCACTCATCTCGCGACTTCACGGTGCACGGGTGGTGCAGTCGGTCCACTCGATCTTCTCCTTCACGGGCACGCTGCGATGGGAACGACGGATGCAGCGCCGCATCGCGCGCCGGCTCGGAGTCACGTTCGTCGCCGTCGGGCTGGACGTGGCCGACAACGAGATGGAGCGGTTCGGCAACACGACGGAGGTCGTGTGGAACTGGGTCGACCTCGAGCGATTCTCACCCCCGACGGCCGAGCAGCGTGCCCGATCCCGTCGCGCCCTCGGAGTGCAGGACTCCGATGTCGTGGTCATCACCGTCGGGAACTGCTGGTCCTTGAAGAACCACACGCTCGTCATCGAGGCGATGGACCTCCCGTCGATGCCCTCGGATGTCGTCTACCTGCACGTCGGTGATCACTCCATCGGCGTGGGTGCCGACGAGAGGCGACGCGCCGCCCGGCAGGAACGCGAAGGGCGGGTGCGGTTCCTCGGCGTCAGGTCCGATGTGGCCGAACTGCTCGGTGCCGCCGACCTCTTCGTGATGCCGTCCGATCTCGAGGGCGGCACGGTCGCCGCCATCGAGGCTCTGGCCACCGACACACCGGTGCTCCTCGGCGATTCGCCGGGTCTCCGCGACTTCCGCCAGCTCTCCGATTCGGTCCGCCTCACCCGCCTCGACCCCGCCGCCATCGCCGCGGGCATCACCGAGTTCTGCCGCTCGCGCTCCACCGACCCCCCCGACGGTCGCTATCGATCGATCGCCACCCGGTGGTTCGATCCCCGCCGGGGGACCGCTCGCTACTGCGCCCTCTACCGCCGCACGACGTCGAACGGCCCCCGATGAGGATCGTGGTCACCGGTCAGGCCGACCTGCGACTCCTGGCCGATCTGCTGGACACGACGGAACGCCTTCCCGCCGGCATGGGAGGCATACCGCCCGTGCACGAGATCAGGATGCTGCTCGAGCGTGGACACGAGGTGATCCTGGTGACGCTGGACCCCACCATCACCGACGAGATGGTCGTGCGCGGAGAGCGGCTCACCGTCCACATCGGCCCCTGTCGGTCCACCCGAGCGATCCGGACCCTGTACCGGGCCGAGCGGCGCTATCTGACCAGAACGATCCGAAAGATCGACCCCGACGTCGTCCACGCACACTGGACCTACGAG
>VERC01000294.1 GCA_018882825.1 Acidimicrobiia bacterium
CGGTGAGATCGGTGGCGGGATCGATGCCGAGCGGCTTGCCACCCTTGGGCAGGGCCAGCAGCTCGAGCGCCTTCGCCACCGACAGGTCGGCGGGCGCCAGGTTGTCCGGGATCGAGGCCGTGTCGTCACCTCGTTGGACATAGGGCCCGTACCGTCCGGGTTTGGCGATCACCGGCATGCCGTTGGGATCGTCACCGAGGAGGAAGGTGTTGATGGCCGCTGCGTCGATCTCGGGCAGTCGTCGAGTGACGAGGTCGCGCAGTCCGTCACGTCGCTCACCGTCGACGAGGGGACCGAAGTAGAAGTCGGCCAACATCGACTCGCTGTCGGCCTCACCGTTCGAGATGCGATCGAGGATCTGTTCCAACTGGGCGGTGAATCCGTAGTCGACGAGTTCGGCGAAGTGCTGTTCGAGCATCGTGGTGACCGCGAAGGCCGTCCACGACGGAACGAGAGCGGAACCCTTCTTCCACACATAGCCGCGGTTCTGGATCGTCTCCATGATCGACGCGTACGTGGATGGTCGACCGACGCCGAGTTCCTCCATCTTGGCCACCAACGACGGTTCGGTGAACCGGGCCGGGGGCTTGGTCGTGTGACCCTCGGGCGTGATCGACACCGCATCGACCGGGTCGCCCTCCCGCAGTGCCGGCAGTCGCCGTTCCTGTTCGTCGTCGGATTCCTCGTCGGTGGCCGTCTCCCGACGTTCCTCGACCTGCATCCAGCCACGTTCGGTGATGACGGTGCCCGAGGAGGAGAACTCGGCATCGCGACCCGAGGATGCGATGGCCCCCAGACGCACGGTGACCGTCTCACCCACGGCATCGATCATCTGCGAGGCCAACGTGCGCTCCCAGATGATGCGGTAGAGGCGGGCCTCACCGGGCCCGACCTCGCCGGCCACCTCCTCGGGTCGTCGGAACCGATCACCGGCGGGGCGGATGGCCTCGTGGGCCTCCTGCGCGTTGGCCACGGCCTTGTTCCACGTCCGCGGCGAGGACGGGACCGATGACGGGCCGTAGCGCTCGGTGGCCTCGGCCCGGGCGGCATCGACGGCCGCGGCCGAGAGGCTGGTGGAGTCGGTCCGCATGTAGGTGATGTAGCCCTGCTGGTACAGGCTCTGGGCCATCGACATGACCTGCTTGGCCGAGACCCGCAGTCGCCGACCGGCCACCTGCTGGAGCGTGGACGTGGTGAACGGCGGCGACGGACGCTTGCGGTAGGGCTTGGAGTCCACCGACCGGACACTGAATGCCGCGCCGTCGAGATCACCGGCCAGCGTGCGCGCCGTCGGTTCGTCGAGGATCTTGCGGTCCTCGCGGGTGAGTTCGCCGTCGTCACCGAAATCGGAGCCGGTGGCGATGCGGACGCCGTCGACGGCCAGCAACTTGGCGTCGAAGGGGATCGGTTCGGAGGCCGACGCGAAGGTGCCCACGATGTCCCACCAGTCGGCGGACACGAAGGCCATGATCTCCCGTTCGCGCTCCACCACCAGACGGGTGGCGACGCTCTGCACCCGGCCGGCCGACAGTCCGGTGTTGACCTTCTTCCACGCCACCTGTGAGACGTCGTAGCCGTACAGGCGGTCGAGCAGACGTCGTGTCTCCTGAGCATCGACGAGCAACTGGTCGAGTTGACGCGGATGGGCGAACGCCTCCCGGATGGCCGGCGCGGTGATCTCGTGGAACACCATGCGGAACACGGGCATGTCCTTCGGCGGCTTCAACACCTGCAGCAGATGCCAGGCGATGGCCTCACCCTCGCGGTCCTCATCGGTGGCGAGGTACAGCGAGTCGGCATCCTTGAGCGCCCGCTTGAGTTGGGCAACCGTGTCCTTCTTGTTGTCGTAGACCTTGTAGTACGGAGTGAACCCGCTGTCCGGGTCGATACCGAGATAGGACCACCACTCCTTGCGCTTCCCCTCGGGGAGCTCCTTGGCCCGAGCCACGAGATCGCGGATGTGACCCACCGACGCGATGACGGTCGGCGCGGCACCACCGGTGTCCTCACCACGAAGGAACTCGGTGATCTTCTTCGCCTTGGTGGGCGACTCGACGATGACGAGGGGTCCGGTCACGGGGCAAGACAATGAAGCCCTGCCGATGGCGCTGTCAACCACCCCGCCCGGATCCGGGACTCGGGGACCCCCTACGGGGGTCCCCGGAAATGTCGACCGACGGTCCGAGAACGCTGTCGTGGCGGGGATTCGGCCATACTCGGACGGTGAACGCGACCGGTCCCGATCCCCTCGACGACCTGCACCCCCTCGGCGAGGCGGGGACGGCCGAACGCCGCCCGTGGGGAGCGTTCGTCGTGCTCGACGACGGCCCGGCCGCCAAGGTCAAGCGCATCACGGTGCTGCCGGGACAGCGTTTGTCCTATCAACTGCATCATCAC
>VERC01000058.1 GCA_018882825.1 Acidimicrobiia bacterium
GGCCACGGTCGAGTTCGCCCTCGTCCTCCCCCTCGTGGTCCTGCCCCTCCTGCTCGTCGCCCAGGTCGGACTCGTCGTGCGGGAGCAGATCCTGCTGACTCATGCCGCCCGGGAGGCCGCTCGGGCGGCCTCGGTGACCGATGGAGATCGGGTCTCGGCGGCCCGTCGGGCCGCGCTGCGATCGGGCCCGCTCTCCGCCGATCGGCTCACCGAGGAGGTGCTCGTCTCCGATGGTGGTGGTTCGGTTCGCGTGTCGCTGCGCTATCGCAGTCACACCGATCTGCCGCTGGTGGGGATGCTCGTACCCGATCCCGCACTGGGATCGGTGGCGGTCATGCGACTCGAGTCAACGATCGAGGACACCCCGTAGCAACTCGATCGCCGCATGTTTGTCGAGCGGTTCGTTGCCGTTCCCGCATTTCGGCGACTGCACGCATGACGGGCAGCCGTCACTGCACTCGCATCCGGCGACGACATCGAGAGTGGTGGGCAGGTGTCGCTCGGCGGCGCCGAATCCGAGTTCGGCGATGCCCATGCCTCCGGGGACCGCATCGTGGATCACGATCGTCGGCGCCGCCGTCTCGTCGAGCCACGGGGTCGACACGCCGCCGACATCCCACCGATCGCAGATGGTGAACAACGGCAGGATCCCGATCCCGGCGTGCTCGATCGCATGGAGCGCCCCCGGCAGTTCCGCCGGTCCCACTCCGGCCAGTGACGCCGTTGCGTCGTCGATCACGTACCAGAACCCCCGCGTCTCCAGACGGGCGGGCGGGAGGTCGAGGTCGTGCACTCCGAGCTGTTCGCGCGTGCGCAGGTCGAAACGTCGGTAGCCGATCACCTGCGTCTCGACGCGCACTGCGCCGAGCCCCACTTCGGCTCGACCCAATTGCCTGGTGGCGTCGATCGACAGGATGGCGATGTCGGTCACCGCTCGCACCTGGGTGTACTCGTCGCCGGGGTCGATCTCGACGATCGCCACGCGTTGGTCCAGGTCGAGGTCGAGCACCCGGTGAGCCACCCCCTGATGGAGGTAGATGGCTCCCGGGTGCACCTGTCGGACCGCCCGTGAGCCGTCGACCGTGCCGATGAGCGTGCCGTCGGGCAGGGCGATGCGGAACTCGGCTCCGGTGGCACTGCGCAGACCGACTCCGTCGGCCGGTCGGCCTCGTCCGGACCAGACGGCGACCGGTCCCTGTTCGTCGCGGTCGGGCCGGATCCGGAGGCGATCGGAGAGCACCAACTCGTGCACACCTTCGTCGAGCAGTCCCGGCCACCACCGCTCGTCGGCCTCGGTGAGCGGGCGTTCGAACGCCGCGCAGGCCAGGTGGGGGAGCAGCACATGGGGGTTGGCCGGGTTGACCACCGCCGGTTCCGGAGGGCGGTCGAACAGTTCGGTCGGATGGTGCACGAACCATCGGTCCAACTGGTCGTCGCCGGCGATCAGCACCGACACCGATGCCGTCGCCGAACGTCCGGCCCGCCCCGCCTGCTGCCACATCGAGGCGATCGTGCCGGGGAAACCGTCGAGTACGCAGGCGTCGAGTCCACCCACGTCGATGCCGAGTTCGAGTGCCGAGGTGGCGATCACCCCCCGCAACTCGCCCGAGAACAACTGACCCTCGATCTCGCGCCGCTCGGCGGCGAGGTAGCCGCCTCGATAGGACCGAACCGTCGATGCCAACCGTTTCGGCAACCGTCGCTGCACATCGGCGGCGATGATCTCCGCCCCCTTCCGACTGCGACTGAACGTGATCGTGCGCAACCCGGCGCGTACCAGCGCGGCGGAGACCTCGGCCGCATCACGAGCCGACGACACCGAACGCGCCGGGTCGGGATCCCCCTCGGATCCGTCCTCGGTCGCCGACGGATCCCACAGCACGAAGAAGCGCTCGCCGGTCGGAGAACCGTCATCGACGATGGGTACGACGTCGAGACCGCTCAGTCGGGACGCCATCGCCGCCGGTTCGCCGATCGTGGCCGAGGTGAACACGAACACGGGGTCCGATCCGTAGTGGGCGCACAGTCGTCGCAACCGGCGCAGCACATGGGCGACGTTGCTGCCGAACATCCCGCGCATCGTGTGCAACTCGTCGACGACGACGTAGCGCAGTCGCTTCAGGAACGTTCCCCATCGGGCGTGGGCGGGGAGGATCCCGACGTGCAGCATCTCGGGGTTGGTGAGCAGCACATTGGCGTTGCGCAGCGACCACGTTCGCTCCTCGAACGACGAGTCACCGTCATGGGTGGTGGCGACCAGGCCGGGCACGGCGAGGGCGCTGATCGATCGCAACTGGTCCTGCGCGAGGGCCTTGGTCGGGAACAGCAGCAGTGCGGTCGCCGGACGGTCGTCGCAGGCGATCGCCTCGGCGATCGGCAACTGGAAGCACAGCGACTTTCCCGAGGCCGTTCCGGTGGCGATCGCCACCGAACGACCCTCGCGCACATGGTCGATCGCCTCGGCCTGGTGCGACCACAGACCGGCCGGCGGCACGAGGTGCGAGATGGCGTCCGGGATCGACCGTCCGGGAGTCGACGTGCGCGCTGCCCGGGCCGGGAGTCGTTCGACGTGCACCACGCGCTCGTCGGTGCACAGTTGATCCACGATGGCGGCAACATCCGTCTTCTTCACCGAGCGCGCCATCGCACGGATCGTACGGTTCGGCAGTGACATCGCGGTGGCCGGTAGCCTGCCGCCGTGAGTGAACTCGTCGTGACCGGCGCACCCGGTGGTGTCACGGTCGTGACCATCTCGGGCGATGTCGACATGACGTCGGCACCGCAGGTCCGCTCCGAACTGGTGCGGATCATCGCCTCGGTCGACGATCCACCCCGACTCGTGGTCGACCTGTGTGGTGTGGATCTGCTCGACACGGTGGGTCTGGGCGCCCTCCTCGAGGGGGTCAAACGCTGTGCGCTGCGGGATGGACGTCTCGTCCTGGCTCGGGCCGAGCCCCAGGTGCGGAGGGAACTCGAACTGACGGGGATGCTCGGCGCACTCCCCGTGCACGCCGACGTGGAGCGAGCGGTCGCCGATCTCTCTGCGGGATGATGGAGCGTCCCCTCGGCGTGGATCGGCCCTGTGATACGGAGGACCGATTCCCGAAACACCGGGTTCACACCTGACGACTAGACCCTTGGCGGGAGGGGTGCCGCACCCCAGTCGACGACCCTGACAACCACGAGAGGGAGGGGAACATGTTGCTCACAGTCCTCCTCTACCTCGTCGTCGCGATTGTCGTCGCCCTTACCGGTCGAACGTTCGGATCTCGGGTGTTCTGGGTCGCAGCGGTCGGCCCGCTGTGGACGCTGGGCTACTGCGTGTGGGCTGCGTCGAGACTCGGTGAGGGTGCCCGGATCGAGACGTGGAGTTGGGTGGACCCTCTCGGCCTGACGATCGGCTTCCGGTTGGACTGGTTCTCGGTTCTCCTCCTGGCCTTGATCGGTTTCATCGGTCTGCTGGTCTTCATCTACTCCGTCCACTACTTCCCGCCCGATCGGGACATCCGTCGCACGGCCGTGACGCTCACCCTGTTCGCTGGCGCGATGACGGGTCTGGTCACGAGTGACAACCTCTTCCTGCTCTTTCTCTTCTGGGAGGCGACGTCGATCACGTCGTTCCTGTTGATCGGTTCGAACGACGAGTCGTCGAGAGCGCGTTCGGCGGCCACGCAGGCGCTCCTCGTCACTGGTGCTGGAGGACTGGCGATGCTCGGTGGCTTCGTCCTGATCGGCGAGGTCGCGGGTACGTACTCGATGAGTGCGATCCTCGCCGCTCCGCCATCCGGTGTCGTCGTCGACGTGGCGTTGGTCCTCGTGCTACTCGGTGCACTGACGAAGTCCGCTCAGGTTCCGTTCCATGGGTGGCTACCTGCGGCGATGGCGGCGCCCACGCCCGTCAGTGCGTATCTCCATTCGGCGACCATGGTGAAGGCCGGGGTCTACCTCGTCGCCCGATTCGCGCCGGCCTTTGCAGTGGACGGGCCATGGCGATGGATCGTGCTCAGTGCCGGGTCGGCAAGTCTGATCCTCGGTGGCTACCGCGCATTGCGCCAGAACGACCTGAAACTCCTGCTCGCCTACTCGACGATCGGACAACTCGGTCTGTTGATGATTCTCTTCGGAGTCGGTCTGCCCGAGTTCGCGCTTGCGGGATGCGTGGTACTCATCGCCCATGCCGTGTTCAAGGCAGCACTCTTCATGGTCGTGGGGATCATCGATCATCAGCTCCACACCCGTGATGTTCGACGTCTACGCGGCTTGGCGAGCCACTGGCCGATGATGTTCTGGGTGGCACTGCTGGCCGCCGCCTCGATGGCCGGTCTCCCGCCGCTGCTCGGTTTCGTCGGGAAGGAAGAGGCCTTCGATGCACTCTTGGGACCCGATGCCCCGGCACGGCTTGCCTTGCTCATCGTGGTCGTATTCGGTTCGGTCCTGACCGTGGCCTACAGCGCGCGGTTCCTTTGGGGTGCGTTCGGCGAGGACGTCGATCGGGTCGACGATGCCGTGACGCTCGCCGATGTCCCACGTCCCTCACGGTCCTTCGTCGTGGCGCCCGCAGTGTTGGCCGCGATAGGACTCGTGTTCGGGATGGTCCCCGGTGTGATGTCGGGACTCGTTGCCGATTCCGTCGCTGCACTCGGACTCGGCGGAACCGAGGTCCACCTCGCCCTCTGGCACGGAGTCAACGCGGCGCTCGGCCTTTCCTTCGTCGTGGTGATCCTCGGGGCGGGACTTTTCATGGGGCGCCGGACGGTCGAGCGCTTCCAGGCTGCCGTGTCGCGTGGGCCGAGTGCGTCGGCGGTCCACGACGCTCTCCTCAAGGGAATCGTCGCTCTCGCCGGGAGGGTCACGAGCGTCGTGCAGAGCGGATCACTCCCCGTGTACCTCATGGTCCTGATCGTCACGCTGGTGGTGGTCCCTGGACTCCCGCTCGTGCTCGCCGGCACTCTCGGACGGCCGGTCGACTGGATCGATTCCCCGATGCAACCGGTCATCGGCCTGATCATGGTGGTCAGCGCTATCGCCGCCGCCTTCGTCCAGCGGCGGTTCGCAGCAGTGCTGCTCCTCGGAACGGTCGGCTACGGAATGGCCGCTCTGTTCATCGTTCAGGGTGCTCCCGACCTTGCGCTCACTCAGATCATGGTGGAAACGCTCGGGGTGGTGGCGTTCGTGCTCGTGCTGCGTCATCTTCCGGAGGGCTTCACGCCGACGAACTTGCGACCGCGCCGAATCGGCCCGGTGGTGGCCGGCGTTGCTGTGGGACTCTTCGTCTTCTGGTTCGCACTTGCCGCCTCATCGGTCTCCGGCACACCCACTCCGTCGGCGGATGTGATCTCCGGTGACGTACCCACCCGTGCGTCGGGTGAACGCCTGATCGATCGCTCTCTCGCCGAGGAGTTCCTCGCTCGTTCGCTTCCGGACGCTCACGGACGAAACGTGGTCAATGTGATCATCGTCGATTTCCGGGCGTTCGACACTCTGGGCGAGATCACCGTTTTGCTCGTTGCGGCACTGGGTGTCCTTGCCTTGGTGCGGATCGATCGACGCGACCCGTCGGGGGATACTCCCAACTCCACGGAGTCGATCGACCCGGGGGAGGTGCTGCGATGAGTGAGCCCTCCTCGTTCGATCAGACCGACCGTGAGCGGGCGGACACCGAGATGTCGCGTCGATCGATGATCCTCGACGTCGTCGTCCGTTCCGAGTTCCACGTTCTGCTCGTGGTCTCCGTCTACCTCCTTTTCGCCGGACACAATCAGCCCGGAGGGGGATTCGTCGGCGGACTCGTCGCTGCGTCGGCGTGCGCATTGCGGATGGCGACGGCCGGGCCCGCCGAACTCCGGCGATCGGTGCGGATCCGGCCGATGATTCTCGTGGGGGGTGGTCTCCTCGTGGCATCGGTCGCGGGGCTGGCTGCGCTCTGGGACGGCGGTCAATTGCTGCAGACGAGATACCTCAAGTTCGACTTCCCGGTCATCGGTGAGGCGGCGATGAGTACGGCGTTCTTCTTCGATCTCGGTGTCTACCTCCTCGTGCTGGGATCGATGCTCGCGGTTCTCGAGGTCTTCGGAGAACCGGAGGAAGGCCCATGACCGTCATGATCGCGGCGATTGTCGCCGTGCTCTTCGGGACCGGCGTCTACATGATCCTCCAGCGGACGCTGACCAGGATCGTGCTCGGCATGGCATTGCTCTCGCATGGAGCGAACCTCCTCCTCCTCGCTGTCGGCGGCGCATCGGGGACCGCTCCGTTCATCGGGGCATTCGGCGTCGATGATCGCGTGACGGACCCGGTGCCTCAGGCGTTGGCGCTCACGGCGATCGTCATCAGTTTCGCCATGACCGCGTTCCTTCTCGCACTCGCCTTCCGGAGTTGGAGGCTCACTCGGAACGACGAGGTCGAGGACGATCTCGAGGATCGCCGCATTGCGCGTCTCGCACGGATGGGTCTGCTCGGGGAAGAGGACGAGGGCGACTCCGAGGATACGGATCGATGAGGATCCTGCTCCCGTTGATCGTCGTCGCACCGCTGGCGTTCGCCGCACTCGCCGTCATGGTCAGCGGGCATCGTTCTCTCCAGCGCGCGTTGTCGATCATCGGGGTCTCGGTCGCGCTGGCTGCGTCCGTGGTCGTCCTTGTGGAGGTGGAGCGCCATGGCCCTGTCGCGGTCACGCTCGGGGCGTGGCCCGCTCCGGTCGGCATCACGCTCGTCGCCGATCTCCTCTCGGCTCTGCTCCTCGTCGTCGGCCTTGTGACTGTCCTCGCCGTTCTGGTCTTCGCCGTCGGGCAGAAGGGTGACGATCACCTGCCGGCCTTCCATCCTGTCTATCTCGCACTGATCGCTGGTGTCTCCCTCTCGTTCATCACCGGGGATCTGTTCAATCTGTTCGTGGCCTTCGAGATCACACTCGTGGCGAGTTACGTGCTCATCACACTCGGTGGTGATCGGCAGCAGGTCCGTAATGGAACGACGTATGTGATCATCAACATGTTGACGTCGATCGCGTTCCTCGTAGCCATCGCGCTCGTCTACGCCATGACCGGGACCATGAACCTCGCCGATCTGGCTGGCCGGATCGGCGCCGCTCCCGATCACCTCCGAACGGCGCTGGCCATGCTGTTCCTCGTCGTCTTCGGGGTGAAGGCGGCGGTCTTTCCCGTCTTCTCCTGGCTACCGGATTCCTATCCCGCGGCAAGGGCTCCCATCGTCGCGGTCTTCGCTGGACTCCTCACCAAAGTCGGCGTGTACTCCCTCCTCAGAGTGCAGACCCTCATGTTCCCCTCTGATCGTCCGTCGGTGATCTTCCTCACACTTGCTGGATTCACGATGGTCGTCGGAGTCCTCGGCGCGATCGCCCAGAACGACATGAAGCGGATCCTGAGTTTCCACATCGTGAGTCAGATCGGTTACATGATCCTCGGAATCGGTCTCTTCACGGTGGCCGGTATCGCCGGTGCGGTGATGTTCCTGATCCACCAGATCCCGGTGAAGACGAGTCTCTTCCTCGTCAGTGGACTCGTCGAGGAGAGCGCCGGCTCCACCGCACTCGACCGGGTCGGTGGACTCGTCCGACGAACGCCGATCGCCGCAGTGCTCTTCGGTCTTGCGGCGCTCAGCCTGGCCGGGATTCCCCCCTTCTCGGGATTCGTCGGGAAACTCTCGTTGGTGGAGGCCGGTTTCGGTGTCCATGCCTACGTGATCGTCGGAGTGAGCCTCTTCGTCAGTCTCCTGACGTTGTTCTCGATGGTGAAAATCTGGAATGGGGTCTTCTGGGGAACGGCTGAGCAACCGATGGTGCCGACCGTGGCGCCGGGGACGATCGTGAACGCACCTCGGGTGATGACCGGAGCCACGGTGTTCCTGGTCGGTGTGACGGTGGCGATCGCAGTCCTGGCGGGACCGATCTACGAACTCAGCGTCCGCGCCGCAGAGGGACTCGTCCATCCCTCTGCGTACGTCGACGCAGTATTGGGGCGGTGAACGACGTGGGTCGAGGACATGGTCCGATGCGCTCCGCAGTACGGCTGCTCGCGCGTGCCGCAGCGCTCATCTTCGTCTGGGTGGCACTCTGGGGTTCACCTTCGGTCGGGAATCTCCTGAGCGGAGTGGTCGTGGTGATCATCGTCTTCGCGGTGTTCCCGAGTGGTCCTGGTCGGACGGACGAAAGGGACATGGCCGTGGTCAGGCCTCTGGCGCCGTTCCGTTTCCTCGGGAGATTCTTCATGGAACTCGTCATGTCCACGATCTCGGTCGCCATTGCGGTGATCGCGCCTCGCAGACGGGTCCGGGAGGGCGTGGTGAAGGTCCGGCTCCGCTCGTCGTCGCCGGTGATCGGGACGATCGTGGCCAACGCGATCACACTCACGCCCGGCACCCTCACCGTCGATGCCGAGACCGACCGGGCTCGCGGCACCCTTCTCCAGGTCCACGTCCTCGGTCTCGACGATCCCGAAGGCGTGCGCTCCACCGCCCTCGATCTCGAGCGATTGGCGATCGCGGCATTCGGTTCGACCGAGGACCGGGATCGACTCCGACGTTCGGAGGCCACGAGCCCGTGAGCACGGTCACACTCCTCTGCCTGGTCCTCGTCTCGGTGGGGGCCCTTCTCACCACCGTGCGCGTGGTTCTCGGGCCCTCGATCGCCGACAGGGTCGTGGCGACGGATCTCCTGCTGACGTTGCTCACCATGGGCGCAGGGATCCTCTCGGCCCGGACGGGGAACGGGACGTACCTCATCGTGATGGTGGTGATCGCCGTCCTCGGATTCCTGGGCACGGCGATGGTGGCGCGCTTCATCGAGGGGAGGGGCCCATGACGCCGATCGAGGTGATTGCGGCGGTCCTTCTCCTGCTGGGCTCCGCTCTGGCGTTGTTGTCGGGCATCGGCATCGTCCGTCTCCCTGACGTCTTCGCTCGGATGCATGCGGCAACGAAGCCCGCCACACTCGGTCTGATGTTGGTGTGCATCGGCGTTGCCCTGGTGGACACCTCGCTCGCCGATATCGGAAAACTCGTGCTCGTCATCGTTCTCCAGTTCCTCACGGCACCGGTGGGAGCGCACATGGTCGGGCGCGCCTCGTATCGCATCGGCGGACTCCTCCATCCCGACACGGTGATCGACGACTCCGAGGTCTGATCGGGACCGTCGGAGTTCGACGGTCGGGGGTCTCAGCGACCGGGGTCGTCCACGTAGCGGCCCAGTTCGCGGCGGGCCAGTTGCATCCGGTGCACCTCGTCGGGACCGTCGGCGAATCGCAGCGTGCGCAGGCCGGCCCACATCCCGGCCAACGGGAAGTCCTGAGACACCCCGCCGCCACCATGGGCCTGGATCGCCCGATCGACCACCCGCAGTGCCACGTTGGGTGCCACCACCTTGATGGCCGAGATCTCGATGCGCGCGCCCTTGTTGCCGACCGTGTCCATCAACCACGCCGTCTTCAGGGTGAGCAGACGGGCCTGTTCGATCTCGATGCGCGAATCGGCGATCCATTCCTGGATGACGCCCTGCTGCGCCAGGGGTTTGCCGAACGCCACGCGATCGGTGACCCGTCGGCACATCAGTTCCAGGGCCCGCTCCGCCATCCCGATGCACCGCATGCAGTGGTGAATGCGACCGGGACCGAGGCGGGCCTGCGCCAACGCGAATCCACCGCCCTCGGTGCCGAGCAGGTTCGACACCGGCACGCGCACATCGTCGAATCGCAATTCGCAGTGACCTTCGCGGTCGTTGTAGCCGAACACGAGCAGATCGCGCACCACCGTGAGACCGGGCGTGTCCATCGGCACGAGGACCATCGACTGCTGCGTGTAGGTCGGTGCGTCGGGATCGGTCTTCCCCATCACGATCGCCACCGCGCATCGGGGATTGGCGGCGCCGGAGATCCACCACTTGCGCCCGTTGAGCACGTACTCGTCACCGTCGCGTCGGATCGACAGCCCGATGTTGCGCGCGTCCGATGACGCCACATCGGGTTCGGTCATGGCGAAGCACGACCGGATCTCGCCGGCCAACAACGGCACGAGCCACCGCTCCTTCTGTTCGGGTGTGCCGAACAAGGAGAGGATCTCCATGTTCCCGGTGTCGGGGGCGGCCGAGTTGAGTGCCTCGGGGGCGAGGGGGCTGCGGCCGGTGATCTCGGCCAGCGGCGCGTAGTCGATGTTGGACACCGGGTCCGGGGTCCACTCGGTGACGTGGGGGAGGAACAGGTTCCACAACCCCCGGGTCCGGGCCTCGGCCTTGAGCTCCTCCATCACCGGCGGATGGAAGTGGGGATCGCCCGAGACCCGCATCTGCTCGGCGAACACCGGTTCGGCCGGGTACACCATCTCGTCCATGAATCGCAGGAGACGATCCTGCAGATCGGCGGCTCGCGGGCTGGGTGCGAAGTCCATCAGGCGCCGGCCCGGCCGTAGTCGTCCTCGAGGCGGACGATGTCGTCCTCGCCGAAGTAGGAACCGGTCTGCACCTCGATGAACACGAGTGGTGTCGCGCCGTCGTTGCGTACACGG
>VERC01000059.1 GCA_018882825.1 Acidimicrobiia bacterium
ACCGTGCACGGCTGCGAGTTGCGGTACATGACCGAGCGAGACCGACCGTTCGAATGGAGCCCACCGCTGGCCCGGGGGACGGTGGCCCACAAGGCCATCGAACTGTCGCTGCACGTGCGGGGCCGCCCGGTGCCGTTGGTACTTGTCGACGAGGCGCTCGACCGGCTCGAGCGCTCCGACGCCTCGCTGGCCGGCTGGCTGGCCACGTGTTCGGAGGCCGAGCGGGCCGAGGTCCGGGCCCTGGCCAACGAGCGGGTGGCGGGCTTCCTCGAGTGCTTCCCTCCCCTTCGCCGTACGTGGATGCCCGTGACCGAAGCGCGACTGCGCGTCGAACTGCTCGACGGCCGGGTGTCGATCGCCGGTCGATCCGACCTCACCCTCGGTCGGGCCGAGGGCACCACGGCGGGCAAGGTCATCATCGACTTCAAGACCGGTGCCACCTCGACCACCCACGTCGACGACCTGCGGCTCTACGCCCTGGTCGAGGCGCTGCGGACCGGCGTGCCCCCGCGACTCACCGCCTCGCTCTACCTCGACTCGGGCACCATCCACACCGAGGTCGTGACCGAAGGGGTGCTCGATGCCGCCGTGGCCCGCACCGCCGACGGCATCCGCAAGGTGCACGAACTGGCCGTGGGAACACGCGCGCCCGAGGCCCGCGCCTCGCGCCGGTGCCGTTGGTGTCCGGCGCTGGCGACGTGTGCGACGGGACGCGCCTTCCTCGGTGAACTCGACGACGACGCCGACCGCTTCGACGAGGACTGAAGCTCTCGACCGGGACCTCGACGACCCGGCCACGACTCGGGACCCGAACTCAGAGCGGGTCGACGGCTGCCTCGGTCGCTTCGGCCTCGACGATGTGCAACTCGTCCTCGGCCGTCATCATCGCCGGATCGACGGCGTCCATGGTCCGCAGACGGTTCAGCACGAAGCGCAGCACCACGAACACGCCGAGGAACAGAGCACCGGCACCGGCGACGGTCCACCGCACGCCCACCCAGTCGACCATCCAGCCCTGGACCTGTGCGCCGATCGGCACCGACGCGGTGAGCACCATCAGGTAGAAGGCCATCGTGCGCCCGCGCATGTCCTCGCGGACCTGCAGTTGCACGGCGGTGTTGAGGCTGGCGGTGATCCCGAGGTAGCCGGCTCCGGCGACGAGGAGCGCGGCCGCCCCCAGTCCAACCACCGGCGCCGCCCCGAGCAGCACCAGTGCGCTGCCATAGCCCACCATGGCGAACGTCACCAGACGTGAACGGGGGATGCGGCCTCCCCGTCCGGCCACCAGCGGTGCCACGAGGATCGCACCGGTGCCGAGACAGGCCGCCAACAGTCCGTAGGCACCATCACCGACGCCGTAGACGTCGGTGGCGAACACCGCCAGCAGGTTGAACAGCGGCCCCCCGAGCGAACCCAGCGCGCTCACGATGATGAGGCAGGTGACGATGCCGGGCACCGTGCGCACGTAAGTCATGGCCTGGCGCATCTCTCGCAACGGACGGGCCCGACCGATCGGACCGGTCACCAGTCGCGGCGCCACGCGCACCAACAGCAGACCGAGGACCATGGCCAGGAACGACAACGCGTTGATGAAGAAGCACCAACTCACACCGAGCGTGGCCAGCACCACCCCACCGAGGGCCGGACCGAAGGCCCGAGCGGCGTTGAACTGCGCCGAGTTGAGCGTCACTGCGTTGAGCAGGTGCTCGCGGGGCACCAGTTCGGTGACGAACGACTGCCACGCAGCGACGGTGAAGCCACCGGCGAAAGAACTCAACGTGAGGATGGCGAGGAACACGCCGATGCTGCGCACGCCGAGCACCCACTCCAACCACAGCGCGAAGGTGATGGCGGTCTGCACCAGTCCACCGACGATGAGCACCTTGCGGCGGTCGAACCGGTCGGCGACCGAACCGGCATAGGGACCGGTGAGCACCATCGGCGCGTACCCGAGGAACCCGGCGAAGCCGAGCCACGCGCCACTCCCGGTGATCGTGTACACGACGTACGGCACCGCCACCATCTGCAGCCACGAACCACTGCTCGACAGCAACGACGCCGACCACATGAGTCGGAAGTTCCGGTAGCGGAAGGCGACGAAGGCCCCGTCGTGCTCGGGCGCCACGGCCGCCGCGGTCACGACACCCACGCCCCGAGCAGCTCGTCCCGTCGGAGGATCCACTCGTCGAAGGTGATCCCGAAACGGACGTGGTCCTCCCATCGACCGTTGATCTCCAGGTAGCCCCTGGAGATCCCCTCCTCGCGCAGCCCCAACTTCTCGGTGACCCGACGACTGGCGGCGTTGCGGGGCACGATGGCGATCTCGATGCGATGCAGGGCGAGTTCGTCGAAGGCGTAGCGGATGAGCACCACCACCGCCTCGGGCACGTACCCCTGTCCGGCCCGGGCCTCGTCGACCCAGTAGCCGATCGAACCGCTCTGGAACGGGCCCCGTTGCACCGATGACAGGTTGACCTCACCGGCGAATTCGCCATCGACGAAGATGCCGAAGCCATAGCCGGCACCGAGTTGCCGCTCGCGCTGGCGCGCGTTGCAGCGGGCGGCGAACGCATCACGGTCCTCCACCACATCTGGTGAACCGAGAGCACGACTGGGTTCCCACTTGGTCAGCCACTCGACGTTTCGCCGCCGGACGTCCCGCCACGCATTGAAATCGGTCACCACCAGCGGACGCAGCAGCACTCGGCGTCCGAACAGGGTGGTCATCGGATCGATCCTACCCAGCGGCCCTGAACGGCCCGGACGCCTCAACGCTCGAGCAGCGACCGGGCCAGACCGTCGAGGATGTCGCTCTCCGACACCAGACATTCGGCGAATCCGAACCGACGCATGATCGACACCAGCACGCAAAGGCCGCCGACGATCACGTCGGCCCGCTGCGGCTCCAGCCCGGGATTGTGCTTGCGGTCCTCGATCGACTCGGTGGCCAGGGTGCGGAACACGTCCTCGTTGGCGGCCCGGGTGAGGACGAAGTGATGGATGGCGTCGCGTGACCACTCGGACAGACCGATCTCGACGGCGGCGACGTTGGTGATGGTCCCGGCCAATCCCACGAAGGTGGTGGCCTCGGCCGCGAAGGGGATGTCACGAAGCACGTCGTCGAGGTGCACGTCGATCACCGACAACGCCTGGGAAAGTTCCTCGGCCGTGGGCGGATCGTGGTGCAGCCACGCTTCGGTCATCCGCACACATCCGACATCGATGGACACCACGTGCTCGGCGTCGTCGGTGCCCCACACGAACTCGGTCGATCCCCCACCGATGTCACACACGAGGAACGGCCCGCGGGATCGATCGAGATCGGCGGTGGCACCGCGGAACGACAATCGCCCCTCCTCGATGCCCGACAGCAGTTCCGGTTCCACCCCGAGCACTTCGCGCACGGCGGCGAAGAACTCGTCGCGGTTGGCGGCATCACGCGAGGCCGACGTGGCCGCCATCCGGATCCGGGTCGCCCCGTGCCGATCGATGACGGCCCGGTAGTCGCGCAACACGTCGAGGGTGCGGTCGATGGCGATCGGATCGAGCCGTCCGGTGGCATCGACGCCCTGGCCCAGACGGGTGATCCGCATCGTGCGGTCGAACTGCTGCTCACCATCGGTGACCAGCAGCCGCACGGAATTGGTGCCGCAGTCGATGGCCGCCACCGTCATGAGGCGATCCTCTCCGGCGTGCCGGCCGGGACCATGGCGCGCGCCAACAGTTGCTCGTGGGTCCACTCACCCACCGGGTCGTCACCTCCGGCCAGCCAGTGCGCGTAGTGGGCGTGCAGGCACTTGACCCCGACGCGCGTGCCCCCGACACCACCCGAGGGACGCGGCCCCTCCAGGTCGACCGGCAGCGCCGTGTCGCGTTCGGCGGCGTAGGCGTCATGGGTGACGGCGATGACGTGAAGACCGAGCGCCGCCTCGACCGCGTCGATCCCACCCTCGCTCTCGATGGTCCCTATCGCCGAGCGCAGACCGGGATCACACAACCAGTAACGGGTGGGCATGGGCGTCCCGTCGGGAAGCAATGGCTCGTTGCGCAGGACCACCGGATCACCGTCGGCCCGACGCACGACCACCTCGTAGGCCCCCATGGGCCGACGCCCGAGCATGATCGTCACCCGCTCGTGGTCGGTCGGATTCACCGCCGGCGTCGCCGCACGATCCGCCAGACGATGAGCGCGGCGACGGCGACACCGAGTGCCGGCACGACCCGCTTCATCACCGGCGATCCGGCGTGCTCGAGCAGATCGATGGCCTCGGGTTCGGGCTGATCGATCCGACGCACGCCCGTCGCCGGTTCGGCTGCGGGCGTTGCCGGGGACGGTGACGACGGCTCCGTCTCCGACGGACCGGACGTCGACGGTTCGGCCGCAGCCGGGGACGGTGCGGTCGGCTCGACGACAGGAGCGGATGCCGTCGCCGCATCGGCCAGGACCGTCTGCTCGAGGTTGTCGACGAACTGGCCGAGGAGCTTGGCACTCACGTCGGCCATCACCCCGCGACCGAACTGGGCCACCTTCCCGGTGACGGTGAGATCGGTGGTGACCGTGACGTGCGTGCCGGCGGCCGACGGTTCGAGTTGCGCGGTGATGGTGGCGCTGGCGTTGCCCTGTCCGCGGGTGTCGCGGCCGGTGGCTTCCAACACGGCGCGATGGGCCGTGTCGTCCCGTTCGACGAAGGTGGCCTTGCCCTTGTACTGGGCCTGGATCGGGCCGACCTTCACCTTGACCACGCCGCGGTACTCGTCGCCCTCGATCTCCTGCAACTGGGCACCGGGCAGGCACGGGGCGATGCGCTCCACATCGGTCAGGACGTTCCACGCCGTGTCGACGGGCACGCTCACGTCGAACTCGTTGATCAGTTCCATCGCTCGAGATCCTCCACGGTGTCGACGTCGGCGGCGTCGCCGGGGCACGCTACCGCGGTCACGAGGTCGCTCCTCCGGGCGATGAGCGTCCGAGCGCCCTCGTCGCCGTCTGTGGGGAGCAGCGACCACACCGACCGATCGAGGCGCACGGGATTGCCCCGATGCCCGTCGTAGGTGGCGACCACGATGGGTGATGGAGTGTCGGCCCGGGCCACGGTGCGCCAGTCGGCGGCGCTCACGCCCGGTTGATCGGCCAGTCCCACCACCACGGCCGTCGCCCCCCGCCGACCCGCTTCGGCCAGGCCGACCTGCAGGGAGGTGGCCATCCCGTCGGACCACCGCGGGTTGTCGAGGACGGTCACCGACAGGCCATCCAGTGCTGGCCGACAGTCCACGGCCCCCTGCACGACGAGCACCTCGGCGAAGCACTCGGCGTCCACGGCGGCCTCGACCGCCAGCCGCACCAGCGCCCGGCCGCCCGCCTCGGCCAACTGCTTGGGTCCGGCGGCGAATCGCGTCGATCCCCCGGCGGCGAGCACGATGCCCACCAACGCCTGGGAGGGACTGGGCCGATCGGTCACGTCGTCCAGTCAAGCACCGGCGGTGGCGAGGTGGTGCTGGAGTAGCCTCGGTCCGACAGCGCTGGCAGCAGCCATCAGCAGGGGGAATCGGCTCACGATGCAGATCACGGTCACGGTCAACGGCGTCGAGCACACGAGGGACGTGGAGCCACGGACCCTGCTCGTCCAGTTCCTGCGCGAGGACATCGGTCTCACCGGCACCAACATCGGGTGCGACACGTCGTCGTGCGGGGCCTGCACGATCCACCTCGACGGGGAGTCGGCCAAGTCCTGCACGGTGCTGGCCGTCCAGGCCGACGGACGTTCGGTCACGACCATCGAGGGACTGGCCGATGGCGACGAACTCCATCCGATGCAGCGGGCGTTCCAGCAGAACCACGGCCTCCAGTGCGGGTACTGCACGCCCGGCATGGTCATGGCGGCGGTTTCGCTGCTCGACGAGAACCCGAACCCGACCGAGCGCGAGGTGCGGCTCGGACTCGAGGGCAACCTGTGCCGCTGCACCGGGTACCACAACATCGTGAAGTCGGTGCTGGCCTGTGCCGCCGAAGGTGGTGTGCAGTGATCCCCGCCGCCTTCGACTACGTGCGTGCCGATTCGGTCGACGCCGCCCTCGCCGCCATCGCCGAGCACGGCGACGAGGCCAAGTTCCTGGCCGGTGGACATTCGCTGCTGCCGCTCATGAAGTTGCGACTGGCCACCCCCAACGTGCTGGTCGACGTCGGTCGACTCGACGACCTGCGCTACGTGCGCGATGCCGGCGACCACGTGGCCATCGGAGCGCTCACCCGTCACCGCGAGATCGAGACCAGCTCGTTGCTGGCCGCGGAGGCGCCGCTGCTGGCCTGTGCCGCCGGCGAGGTCGGCGATCCCCAGGTGCGCCATCGCGGCACCATCGGTGGGTCGCTGGCCCACGCCGATCCCGCCTCCGATCTGCCGGCGGTGGTGCTGGCCATGGGTGGCACCATCGTCGCCACCGGCCCGTCGGGCAGTCGCGAGATCCCGGCCGCCGAGTTCTTCACCGGCTTCCTCGAATCGGCGCTGGCCCCCGACGAGTTGATGACCGAGATCCGCATCCCCAAGTTGGCGGCCGACGGATGGTCCTTCCAGAAGTTCAACCGGCGGGCCCAGGACTGGGCCATCGTCGGCGTGGCGGCCGTTCGGGCCGGCGACGACACCGGCGTGGCGCTGGTCAACATGGGGTCCACCCCGCTCATGGCCACGGCCGTGGTCGACGCCGTCCGCTCGGGGGCCTCCGCCGCCGACGCCGCGGCGGTGGCCGCCGAGGGCACCGAACCCCAGAACGACATCAACGCCTCGGTCGAGTACCGCGAGCATCTGGCCCGCGTGCTGGTTCGCCGGGCGCTGGAGGAGTCGGGCCTGGCCTGAGGGTTCAGTGCAGCGGACCGCTGGTCGACGTCAACGACGCCGACGTGCGGCCGGTGCGTGACGCGATGATCTCGGCGCAGATGGCCACGGCCGTCTCCTCCGGTGTGCGTCCACCGAGATCCAGCCCGATCGGCGCGTGGAGGCGCGCCTCCACTGCGGACATGTCGGCGCCGGCCTCGGCCAGTCGCCCCAGACGCTCTGCACACGTGCGTCGACTGCCCATGGCGCCGACGTAGCCGACGTTCGAGGCCAGCGCGGCGATGATGGCCGGCACATCGAACTTGTGGTCGTGGGTGAGGATGCACACCGCGTCGCGGGCGGTGAGACGATCACCCTCGCGTTCCAGCAGACGGTGGGGCCAGTCGACCACGACCTCATCGGCGTGCGGGAAGCGGCGACGGGTGGCGAACACCTCGCGCGCATCGCACACCGTCACCCGGTAGCCCAGCACCTTGGCCACCCGCACGAGCGCGCCGGTGAAGTCGACGGCCCCGAACACCATCATGTGAGGAGGCGGAGCGAACGACTCGATGAACACCGAGACCGTCTCCTCGCGGGCCTCACCGCGCTCGCCGTAGTGACGCACGCCGGTGCGCCCCACGGCCAACTCGCCCAGCGCATCGCGCACGACGACGCGGTCGAGGTCCTCGTCGCCCAGCGTGCCCGACGGGCCGATGCCGTCACCGACGAGGATCTTGGCGCCGACGCCGGGACCGTCGATGACGGTGGCCACTGCCACTGGCCGATGATCGGCGACCGCGGCCTTCCACTCGTCCCACAGGGCCACGCTCGTCACCAGTCCATCGGTTCGATGAACAGGTGCACGGTGCCACCGCAGGTCAGTCCCACGGCGAACGCCTCGTCGTCGCTGTAGCCGAAGGTCACCATCCGACGTTCACCGGTGCGCAGGATCTCCAACGCCTCCGAGACGACGGCGCCCTCGACACATCCGCCCGACACCGAACCGGCCACCTCGCCGTCGTCGGCCACGGCCATGGCCGCGCCGGGGAGTCGCGGACCGGAACCCTCGATGTCGACGACGCGAGCGATGGCGACACGCCGGCCGGCGGCCCGCCAGCGATCGATGTCGGCGATCAGTTCCTTCACGGAGCCACCTCCACGGCACGTCTCCTGCGATCGGCCCCCGATGGTACGACCGGTCGGGCCAGGACCTCGGCCAGGCGGTCGAGGGCGTCGAACGAATGACCGTCGACGAAATCGTCGACGAACGGCAGTGCGGCGGCCATGCCCCGGGCCAGCGGCTCGTAGCCGGGTGTGGCCCGCAACGGGTTCACCCACACGATGCGATGAGCGACCCGCGACAGGCGCGCCATCTCGGTGGCCAGCACCTCGGGTTCGCCGCGGTCCCACCCGTCGGACAGCACCACCACGACGGCACCGCGCGCCGTTCCCCGCGTGCCCCACTGGTCGTTGAAGGCCCGCAGCGACTCGCCGAGACGGGTGCCACCCGACCAGTCGGGCACGGCGGCCGCCGCCCGGGCGAGGGCGACATCGGGATCGGTGGTGGTCAACTCCCGGGTCAGTCGGGTGAGACGGGTCCCGAGGGTGAACACCTCGACCCGGGCCCCGGCCCGCACCGCCACGTGGGCGAACCGCACCAACGCCCGGCTGTAGGACTCCATCGAACCGCTCACGTCGACCAGCAACACGATGCGTCGCGGCGTGGTCACCCGTCGCAGCGATCGGTGCGACAACGTCTCGCCACCGGTGCGCAGCGACGACTGCACCGAACGGCGCAGATCGAGGCGGTCGTCGGCCCGACGCGTCGGCGCCCGACGCGGTCGGCGTCGACGCGATCGGCGCGGCGCCGTCCGTGGTCGCAACCGCTCCATCAGTCGGTCGACCTCGGCCCGCTCGTCGTCGTCGAGCGCCGCGAAGTCGCGGGTGCGCAACACCTCGGCGCCGCTGGCCCGGGGCGTGGCCAGCGGATCACCGTCCTCCCCCCTCCCCTCGGGCTCCTCACCGGCACCGTCATCGGTCGGCACCTCGCGCATGACAGAGGGTCCGGCCTCGGGTGTCGAACGATCGGGTTCGGAGCCGAGCATCCATGCCCGGAACACCATGTCGTAGGTGGCGATCGTCAACTCGTCATGGGCCAACGTGGTGCGTCCCGCCCAGTAGATCGATGCCGGATCGTCGTCGAGCAACGACACCGCCTCCACGAAGGCGACCAGACTCCCGACCGGGATCGACAGTCCCGCCGATCGCAACGAAGCGACGAGGTCGGAGACGTGCGAGACCCCGGACGCGGTCACGATCCGATGTCGACGCGGCGAGCGGAGTCGACCAGTTCGGCCACGCCGCGGGCTCGCACGCGTTCGAGATCCTCGCGGTACTTGACCACCGCACCTAGCGAGGCGTCGATCGCATCGGCATCGATGCGATCCCGGCCCATGACGGTGAGGGCCCGCACCCAGTCGATGGTCTCGGCCACGCCCGGCGGTTTGAACAGACCGATGGAGCGCAGTTCGGCGCTGAGCACCGCCACCTCTCGGGCCAGCACCACCGGCGCCTCGGGCAGGCGCGCACGGACGATGGCGACCTCGCGCTCGGGCGTCGGATGATCGACCCAGTGGTAGAGGCAGCGACGCTTCAGAGCGTCGTGCAGGTCACGGGTGCGATTCGAGGTGATGACGACGATCGGGGCCCGGGGCGCGGTGATCGTCCCGATCTCGGGGATGGTCACGCTCGATTCGGCCAGCAGTTCGAGCAGGAACGCCTCGAACTCGTCGTCGGCCCGGTCCAGCTCGTCGATGAGCAGCACGGGCGGGAGCGCGTGTCGATCGGAGATGGCGTCGAGCAGTGGACGACGCACGAGGAACCGCTCCGACCACAGTTCGTCCTCGATGGCGGCGGTGTCGGCCGCCAGCGTCCCGGCGGCCTCGGCGGCCCGCAGATGCAGCAACTGACGGGGGTGGTCCCACTCGTAGAGCGCCTGGGCCGAGTCCAGGCCCTCGTAGCACTGCAGGCGCAACAACTCGCCGCCCGACCAACCGGACAGCGCACGGGCCACCTCGGTCTTGCCCACGCCGGGTTCACCCTCCAGCAGCAAGGGGCGCTGCATGGCCAACGACAGGTACACCGCCGTGGCCAGACCCTCGTCGGCGAGGTAGCCCTGCTCGGCCAGACCAGCGGTGACCTCGGCGACGGAGGCGGGAGCGCTCACGGCGCGAGGCTACCGGGGTGTGTCGTGGGCGTCGGAATCAGCCGCGCAGGAACAGCAGGTAGAAGAGGCCGAACATCCCCACGGTCACGCCCACCGAGGCGACGAGCGTCCACTTGGCCGAACTCTGCCAGCGCATCCGTTCGGGTCGCTGTTCGCGACGACGCGGCTGGATCGGCTGGGTCATCCGTTGATGGCGCGCCAGACGCGTTCGGACGAGAACGGCATGTCGAGATGACGCACTCCCCACGGTGAGAGTGCGTCGACCACTGCGCTCTGCACCGCCGGCGTCGAACCGATCGTGCCCGATTCTCCGATGCCCTTGGCCCCCAACGGATTCACCGGCGATGGAGTCTCCAGTGGCACGAGGTCGTAGGAGGGGAACTCGGC
>VERC01000060.1 GCA_018882825.1 Acidimicrobiia bacterium
CGCTGCTGGAGGCCGGTCCCGCGCCCCGACTGGACGAGCGTCCCCCCGAGCTGCAGCGACTCAGCCTTCCCGTCGCCTGGCCGTGGGACTGGGACGATCGAGTGGGTGCCTCCGGTCGACACCACTTCTACGGCCGCGGGCGCGGTCTCGGTGGCTCGTCGGCCACCAACGGAGCGATCGCCCTTCGTCCGGAACCGGCCGACTGCGATCGCTGGCCGACCGGTTGGCGCTGGGACGATCTCCTACCAGCCCTGTGTGCCATCGAGCACGACCTCGACTTCGGTGACCGACCGTGGCACGGCGCCGCTGGGCCGGTACCGATCGTGCGGTGGCCCGAGTCCGAGTGGAACGACATGCAGGCCGGATTCGTCGCCGGTGCACTGGCGCTCGATCTGCCGTTCTGCGCCGATCACAACGAACCGAACACCACCGGTGTCGGTCCCGTGCCCATGAATCGTCGGGGTCGCGAGCGGGTGTCGACCCACGAGAGTCACCTCGAACCGGCCCGCTCCCGACCGAACCTCTTCGTCCTCGGCGATGCGCATGCCCGGCGCGTGGTCGTGCGCGGTGGCCGGGCTGTCGGTGTCGAACTGCTCGACGGCCGGTTCATCCGGGGAGACCAGGTGATCGTCGCCGCCGGCACGATCCAGGATCCGTTGCTGCTGTGGCGTTCAGGGGTGGGCCCGGCCTCACGGTTACGGGCCCTCGGTGTCGACCCTGTCGTCGATCTGCCCGCCGTCGGCGACCACCTCACCGATCACATGGTGGTGAACCACATCATCGGCATCCGACCCGACTCGATCCCCGACGACGCACCGTCGTTGCAGACCATCCTGCGCACGACCGCACCCGGCAGTGACCACCACCACGACCTCCAACTCACACCGTGGGTCCGGCGTCACGGTGATGGACGGCGCGAACTCGGTGTGAGTGTGTCCCTGCAACTCCCCGAGGGTGAGGGGTCGGTCACCCCCACCGGTGACGACCTGCTCGGACCGGCCGACATCCGCTGGCCGTTCACCGAACTGCCCGCCAACATCGGTCGACTGCGCGACGGCTGGCGACTGGCGGCGATGATCGGCCGGGCCAGCGGAGTGGCGCTCGACCCACGCGACGCCGATGCCGATCTGGCCCGTTCATCCGACGAGATCGACGCGATCGTGCGATCCACACACGCGGTCTTCTACCACGGAGTGGGAACCTGCCGGATGGGAGACCGTGGCGAGGATCGGGTCGTCGACACCGACTGCGCGGTGGTCGGCGTCGAGGGGCTGTTCGTCGTCGACGCGTCGATCATCCCGACCGTGCCGCGCACCAACACCAATCTGGCGGCGATGGCAGTGGCCGAGCACTTCGTTCGTCGCCGGCGGTGAAACCCGCGGCGCCCGCATGACGAGTGCTAGAACGCTGCGATGACGAACGATGGAGCTCGTGAATCCACAACGTCCTGGAGGCGTCGGACGCGCGGAGCAGCAGGGTTGCTCCTCGTGGTGCTCGCGCTGGGGGTGGTCGCCTGTGGTGGCTCGTCGTCGGGCGCGGAGAAGAAGGTGACGCGCGCCCGGGTCGGTCCCGTTCCCGAGGTGACCGGCCCCATCAACGGTGGCATCAAGGGATTCCCCCAGACCACCTCGGCGATCGACCTCTCACCGGCCGGCTACACCGAGCAGGAGTACTTCCTGTCGGGAACGGCGACAGCGTACAGCCAGGACGGCACGTGGACCGAGGATGGCCAGTGGGCCGTGCGCGCCGAGCGCACCGCGCCGTACACGACGCGCATCCTCGTGCGACGGCCCTCCGATCCGTCGAAGTTCAGTGGCACGGTCGTGGTCGAGTGGTTGAACGCGTCGTCGCGCACCGACGTCGACGTCGACTTCGGCTACCTGGCCGAGGAGATCATCCGCTCGGGTGACGCGTGGGTCGGTGTCACCGCCCAGCAGATCGGCGTCACCAGCACGGGAGGCAGCCAGTTCGGTGCCGGCGCCGTCGGGCTGATGGCCTGGGATCCCCAGCGGTACGGATCACTCGACCATCCCGGTGACGACTTCTCCTACGACATCTACTCCCAGGCCGGTCGCGCCATCGCTTCGGTCGATGGGCCACTGGCGGGGCTCGAGGTCAACACCCTTCTGGCCGATGGCGAGTCGCAGTCGGCGCACCGCATGGTGACCTACGTGAACGCCATCGCTCCGATCGACGACGTGTACGACGGCTATCTGATCCACAGTCGCTTCGGCAACAGCGCACCATTGGCCGGCACCTCGTTCACATCGGTACCGACGGTGGCCCGGATCCGCAGTGACCTACGTGTCCCCGTTCTGCAGGTGCAGACCGAGACCGACCTCTACGCGCTGGCCTCCACCTCGAACGGTTTCGCCACACCGTTCCCGCCGGCCCGCACCCCCGACTCCGAATGGCTGCGCACCTGGGAGATCGCCGGTACCGCGCATGCCGACGGCGACTATCTGCGACTCCTGTCCATACAGGGCAAGAAGCAGTTCCCCGGCTTCCTCGAGCTGGGCGCCGTGTCCGTCTCGGCCAACAACGGACCGCAGAAGTACGTGATGCGGGCCGCGCTGCACGCGTTGCAGGTGTGGGTGGTGGACGGCACCGCCCCGCCGAGTTTCGACGTACTGCAGGTCTCCAACGGGGCGATCGTCCGCGACTCGCGTGGCAACGCGCTCGGTGGTGTCCGCACTCCACAGCTCGACGTGCCCGTGGCACTGCTCTCCGGTGAGGGCGCGCAGACCATCGGCAAGACCGTGCCGTTCACCACTGACGTGCTGGTCTCGCTCTACTCGACACCGGCCGCTTATCAGAAGGCGTTCGCCGAGGCGGTCGAGAGGGCCGTCGCCGCCGGCGTGTTCCTGGAGGCCGATGTGACGGCGATCCTGGCCGAGTCGAGGAACGTGCGCTTCGGCTGAGGAGCCGGTCGGGCGGCGTCAGCGCAGGGTCGTCGGGCCGACGGCACAGCGACCGATGACCGCCACCAATGCCTCGGCCAGGGTCTCCGCGGCGTCGGCCAGCCCGTCCTCGAACTCGGCGATCGATGCCTCGGCGTCGTCGATGAAGTTGACGATGACGCGCACCCCACTGGTGGGCACGCCGTACAACTCGCCGACCATGGCCACCGCCGCCGATTCCATGTCGACGACCACCGCACCACTGTCGTCGAGCATGGCCAGATCCTCGGCCGTCTCCCCGAACGAATTGCCGGTGGAGAACACGCCCTTGGCCAGACCGAGTTCGTCGGCGATGGCGTCGAGGTCGGCGGCCGGGAACCGACCGACACCCAGTTCACGGAATCCGTCGAGCGGGATCCGTCGGTCGTGATGGACGAAATGGCCGGACGCGACGACGGCATCACCGAGTCGGAGTGACGACGCTCGCCGCCCGCCGGCCGTCCCGGCGGCGATGACCAGTGCGGGCGCCCACGCCGCGATGCCGAGCGACGTGCTCAGCGCCGCGGCATCGGTGCCGATGTGATCGACACCGTGGCGGGGATGACGGCCATTGACCACGACGCGCACGGCACACTCGCCGATCTCGGCCTCGAAGACCCGCACCGGCGGTGAGGACGGCAACGACGATGCCGGCAGTGCCACCGGGCTGGCGTCGATCCGGGTGAGGAACGGCGCCGCTTCGGCCTCCATCGCCATGACCACGAGGATCGACTGCATCGTCTCCGACTCCGGGCTCGACCGCAGCCGAACCTAGTCGGCACTCCCCGTCGTGCCCCGCTCCCGGACGAGGAAGTCGGCGACCGTCGTTGCATCGGTGACGGGCACCGCCTCGTCTACGGTGCGCCGATGCGCGTCGTCCGACTCCTGGCCCTGGCCACTCTGGTCGCGGTGGTCGGACTCTCGGCCTGCGCCTCGTCCTCGGGTTCGACGTCGACGCCGATATCCGTCGCCACCACGTCCACCACCGTGCCCGGTCCCCCCACCACGATGGTGCTCGACGACATCCCGTACTACGCCGACGGCACCACGCTCGATGCCTTCCTTCCCGATCCCCGACCCGCTCGACCCGTCCCCGCCGTCGTGCTCGTGCACGGTGGTGGGTGGGTCGGGGGCGAGCGCGGGGAATGGGCACCGCGGGCGGAACGAATGGTGCTCGAACAGGGCTGGGCGGCCTTCAGCATCGACTACGTGCTGGCCCAGACCACTCCGCAACCATGGCCGGCCGAGTTCCACGACGTCCAGGCCGCCATCCGCTTCGTGGCCGCCAACGCGGCGGCGTTCGGCATCGATCCCCAGCGGATCGCCGTGCTCGGTGAATCAGCTGGCGGGAACCTCACCGCATTGGTCTCCTCGCTGGGCACCGGCCGCCCGATCAGTGGCAGCCCCGCCGGATCGGCGGGCGTCGGCCAGCAGGTGCCGGGCCGCACGGTGCGTGGTGTCGCACTCACCTACCCCGCCACCACACTCGAGGTTCCGGTGGTGGCGGTCGGACTGTGGTCCGCGCCCACCGAACTGGCTCCGCTCGCGCCACCGGCCCCGGGCAAGCCCCCACCGGGCTGCGGGACGAACGCGGCCTGCGAGTTCGCGTGGGACGACGGCGACGTGGTGCGCTATCTCGGGTGTCGACCGAATGCCTGTCCCGCCACCTATGCCGCTGCGTCACCCCTCGATCAGGTGTCGGCATCGACGGTCCCCTCGTTCGTCTCGAACTCCACCGACGAGCTGATACCGGTGGCGCAGGCCACCGACTACGCCGCGGCGTTACAGGCCGCCGGCGTTCCCCATCAACTCAGGATCGTGCCCGGGAACATGCACGCGCTCCAGACCGCCGACGCGGTGTGGGACGACACGATCGCCTTCCTCGCCCGCTACCTCGATCGACGTTGACCGGGTCCGCGCTCAGCGCGGCGCCGACCACCGGGCCAGTTCGGTCCGCAACCAGCCGCTCTCCCAGAAGCTGACATCGCCTCCGTTGTCGAGCAGGTGCTGATGTGAGGCGGCCATGAGCGCTCGCACGCGCTCGTCGTCGGGCGCCACGAGCACGATGGCCTCACCGAGTCGGAGGGCGAGGGGCGCGTCACCGCGGGCCAGGGCCGCTTCGGCCCGTTCGAGGGCAGCCTCGACGCCGGCGACCTCCACCAGTTCGCACAGTGCCGACACCGACCGATCGGAGTAGAGCTCGGTGGTCGACTGCAACCGGAACCAGCCGATGTACTCCTCCCAGAACGTGCGCACCGCCCAGGAGACTTTTCCGTAACCCTGACCGACACGGAGCTCGGGCGGGAGTTCGATGGTGTCCATCAGCGTCCACACGTCGATGCCGGCATTGAACCCGGCCAGCGCCTCGGTGTGCACCCAGGTCACCGCGTCGTGGAGACGATCGAGCGACGCTCCGATCAACTCGGCGCCGACGATCGGCTCGTGGCGGCCGGTGACGAGGATCTCCGGTTCCAACGCCCGCACCATCCGATTGGTGGCCAGTTGCGGCTCCACGAAGCGGTACTTGTCACCGCGGATCGTGTTGATGTTGGGGAAGTGCGGGAACAGCGGACCGAACAGATTGCTCACCAGAGCGACACGATGCTCGGGCAGCCAGACCACGACGCAGTCGGTGGTCTCCCCCACCGCCGCGTACAACTCGATGCGCAGTCCGTCGACGTCGAGGTCCAGTCGATCCTCGAACAGCACATCGGGTGTGGGCTCGGACTGGTTCATCGACACACCGGGGTTCTCGGTCGCGATGCGCCGGGCATCGGTGCCGAGCATGTCGAACCAGATCCCGGCCGTACGCATGCGCAGGGCCTGGATCCGCTTGTCGTCGCGCTGGTGCGCCGGGTTGTTGGCCTGAGCGATGTAGGTGGTGCCCGGTTCGGTGAACAGATCGACACCACCGAGGTGATCGACATGACCCTGTGTCGTGATGATGTGGTGGGTCGGTCCGGGTCGGATGGCATCGAAGACGCGCTTGTGGTGCGGCGCCTCGTAGCCCATGCCCGTGTTGACGATGACGCGACCGCTGTCGGTGAGGAGCATGTACGCCGCCGTGGTCCCGCCCGACCGGTACACCAGTCCCTCGACGATGGGATGGGCGGGGTCGTCGTACACCGGACGGAGCAACTCCTTGCCCGGACGGGTGTCGATCAGGTGGTCGACCTGCTGCTGGATGTTCATCGGACCTCGATCTCGACCGGGAAGCGGTCGAAGTAGTCGGTGAATCGGGAACGGACCTGTTCGGGCGTGACGTCGAAGTCACCACGGAGGTCGTAGACGACCCGGCCGTCCTTGCCCCGGGGATGGGCGGCCTGATGGGCCGCCACTTCGGCCCGGGCCTCGGCGGTGAACTCGATGCCGGCCTCGTCGTAGATCCGCTGCAACGTGCCCATCTCGTCGGCCATGTACTCGTGGAAGAACACGTCGGTGGTTCGTCCTGCGGGCAACAGGTCACGGTCACGCAGCGATGCGTCGAGCAGACGGCCGATGCGGTCGATCCAGTAGTCGCGGTACCAGTGGGGTTCCGGCGTGCGGTACGCCGTGCGGGCGCCGTAGGTGACCATGGTGATGGTGGACTGCACGACCGCCACCGGATCGCGATGGGTTACGACGATCGAGGCGTCGGGGAATGTCGCCATCAACGGACCGATCTGCTCGAGATGCTGCGGCGACTTGAGCACCCATCGCTCACGTGGTCGGTACCACTGCATGATCTGCAGCACCGTCTTCATGTAGGCGTAGTGCGGTGTCTGGTCGTGCGCCAGGTAGTGGTCGCGCCACTGCGGAACCCTCGCCACCCACTCGAGGTTGTAACTGGAGAAATCGGGCTGCATGAGCTCGATCTCCTCGTGCACGTGATCCGGGTTCATCGGATGCATGGCGGCCACGAACGGCGCCCCCACCTGCATCGACTCCCACATGGCCTGGCAGCGCGTCCACCGGGGATCGACGCCATCGGCCGGAGTCGGCTCGCGGGGATCGGGCACCGGTTCATACGACTCCCACAGGGGCATGGACCGGAACCGGCTGTCGGAGGCCAGCAGGTTCACGAGATTGGTGGTGCCCGAGCGGGGCAGACCGATCACGATGACCGGTCGCTCGATGGGGATGTCGAGTATCTCCGGATGCCGCTTCAACAGGTCACGGATGCGCAGTCGGTTGCTGGCGTGACGGACGCAGTCGCCGAACAGCATCATGCGGCCCAGACCCGTCCGCTCGGGATCGGAATCGACGGCTCGCAACTGCACGTCGAGGCGCTCGCGGAAGTCGTCCGCACCGAAGTCATCGAGCCCGGTGGCGGCCGCGGCCGCCGCGCACACGGCATCGACGGTGAGGGTGGTCGCCACCTTCTCGCCGTACTCGAGACCCATGCGCTGCATGTCGTTCAACACCGGAGCACCGAGGTCCTCGATGCGGATCTCGTTGGCCATCGATCCCTCCTAGAGCGCGAGGTAGCCGCCGTCGATGGCGAACGCGGTGCCCGTCGTGAACGACGACGCCGAACTGGAGAGGAACAGCACCGCGGCCGCCACCTCGTCGGGCGTGCCCATACGTCGCATCACCTGCTTCGACAACTCGGCCTCGAGCATCTCGGGGAACGGCTTCATCGGCGCCGTCATGGGGGTGTCGATCAGTCCGGGCGCCACGGCGTTCACCCTGATGCCGTCGTGCACCCAGTGCAGGGCGAGGTTGCGGGTCAGCGCCAGCAGGGCGGCCTTCGACGCGGAGTACCCGGGGACGATGGTCGTGGCCCGGTACGACATCATCGAGATCACGTTGACCACGCTGGCGCCACCGGCCATGGAACTGCCGGCGAGCGCGTCGTGGGCCTTCATCGACAGACGTTGCGCACCCTCGACGTTCATGGCCAACGACGCCGTGAACCCCTCGGGACTCCATTCGTCGAGGCCGTCGGGGAAGTTGGCACCGGCGTTGTTCACCAGGATGTCGAGCACACCGAGATCGGCAGCGAGAGCGTCGATGGCGCCCGCGTCGCGCATCTCGAGGGTGCGGAAGGCGAAGTCTTCGAGATCGGTGTCGTACTCGTCGGGCGATCGCTTGGTGCCGGTCACCGTGACCGACGCACCGGCGTCGGCGAAGGATCGGGCCACGGCCAGTCCGATCCCGCTGGTGCCCCCGGTGACGAGCACCACCGCGCCGGTGAAGTCGAACGACACTCCGTTGGTCATCGCCCGGTGTCCATCGTGATCATGACCTTGCCGCAGTCCTTGGATCCCTCGAGAACGGCGAGACCGTCACCGAACTGCTCGAGTGAGAGTCGGTGTGTGATCACCGAGGAGAGATCGCGTCGTTGCAGCAGTTCGATGGCGTCCTCGAACCGTTCCGGGTACTCCATCGACCCCCGAACGGTGAACTGCTTCATCAGCAGGTTCACGTAGTTGGTGGGTACCGGTCGGTAGTGCAACGCCACGACCACCAGACGCCCGTCGACCCTGCCGTTCTGCAGCACGTCACCGATGACGCTGTCGGCACCGGACGCCTCGATGAACACGTCGGTGGCCGCGGTCGGTCCGAACATGAACGGCGCCTCGCCGTGGATGCGCTTCAACTCGGCCCACACGTCGACCTCGGAAGGATCCAACACATGGGCCGCTCCCATCTCGCGGGCCAGATCCAGTCGGGCGTGACTGAAGTCGATGGCCACGACGTCGTCGACACCACGATCGGCCAGCGTGGCGAGGGCGAACAGACCGATCGGGCCGCACCCGAACACGGCCACCTTCTCCCCTGGACGGGCCTCGGACTGGTTGACCGACTGCATCCCGACCGCCACCGGTTCGGCCAGAGCCGCCGTGGTAAGCGACATCGAGTCGGGCACCCGGAACAGGCGCGTGCCGTCGGCGGCGTTGGGCACGTGCAGCAGCGGCGTGAGTCCCCCCTGACGACCGCCGGTGCCCATCGGCCCGTCGCCGGCGTCGGAGGGACACACCACCACCCGGTCGCCCACCGACACCCCGGACACCTCGGCACCGAGCCACTCGACGGTGCCGGCCATCTCGTGTCCGAGCGGGATGGGCCGTCCGGGCGTCATGCCCATGTGCACATAGGACACGTCGGTCCCGCAGATGCCGCAGGCGGCGATCCGCACCAGGGCGTCCCGCGGACCCGGCTCGGGCACGTCGATGTCGTCGAGGCGCCAGTCGTCGACGCCGTACAGCATGATCTGCTTCATCCGATCCCCCCGGTGCGGCGACCGGGACCCTACCGGAGCGACGGGACCCGGTCGTCAGGACCGGGATCGGCAGCTCCTACGGCCTCGGCTGCGAGATCACCTCTCGGCTACGAAGCCCCCCCCCGAACGAGGAGAGTCCCATGTGATCGGGTCGCATCCCCTCGCTCACGGCGATGCTCACCGCCTCGAGGCACGAGTGGGCACCCAGTTTCGACAGCACGTGCTTGACGTGTGTGCGGGCCGTGTTCCGCGAGATGTAGAGGTGCTCGGCGAATCGGGCCGGACCGTGACCGTTCACCAACTGCTGCAGGACCTCGCGCTCCCGGACCGAGAGTTCGACCAGACGACCGCCGTCATGCATCGTGTTCATGGGTGCTCCTTTCGCCGCGGCGACTCCGTCACCGCACTGTTCCGCCGAACTCATTCCACCACCGTGGGTAGTGCGCGATGGGGGATGACGCGACGATTTACGACGGATGGAGTACCGCGATCACGCTTTGACGAATCGCGCGTCGACGAGGAGCGTTTGACCGAATCCCTAGGCCGAACCCTGCGCAGTGGCCGGCGTCACAGGAAGCGTCTGACCACACGTCGAACCGGGCGACTGTGCCGCGAACACGTTCGACAACCACGCCATCGCGTCGGGCGCGGCGATCGAGGGAACGGTGAAGTGCGTGGCCGTCGGATACCACTGCACTGTGAGTTCCGCACCCTGACTACACCACTGTGTGGCGAGCAGCGCCGTGGTCGACGGGAGCACCACATCGTCCTGGAGACCCTGCGCGACGTACACGGGGATCCCCTTCGTCGGTTGCGGTGTGTTGGCCTGGAACTCGGCCAACCACGCCGGCACGGTGGTGGGGTTCACCGAGAAGAACGGTTGGGTCAGCACCGATCCGAACTGCTGCAGCAACGCCGTCACGTTGGACGTGATGCACACGGCACTCAGAGCCGGCGACTGCTGGATCGCCAGTGGCGTCGCCACCTGCGAGGCCGACAGTTGCGGGTAGAACTCCGGCCACAGATCGATGACCTCCGATCCGATGACCCACGACACGTAGTTCTGCCACTGCAGGTTGACCAGCGCGGCCAACTCGGCCGCCGGTGCTGCGGCCGCCACGCCGACGAGTTGGAGTCCACGTCCGTAATCGGCGATCTCATCGGCGGTGAACAGCGAGGCATGTCCACCCTGCGAATGTCCCCACACTGCGTAGGTGGTGCCCGCCCCCGTAT
>VERC01000061.1 GCA_018882825.1 Acidimicrobiia bacterium
TCAGCGGCGCGGCATCGTGAGCGACGAGGACGCACCGTCCGTCGACCTGGCGACCGCCACTTCGGTTCTGCAGTACGTCGTGCAGCAACTGGTCGAAGACCCTGCTGCGGTGCGCATCGAACTCGACGACCGCGGTCGGCGACCGGTGCTGAACGTGCACGTCGGTCTGGGCGACATGGGGCGTGTCATCGGCAAGCGCGGGCGTGTGGCCCAGTCGATCCGCACCGTGGTGCGCGCCGCGGCGTCGCGTGACGGCGGCGAGGTCGAGGTCGAGTTCGTCGACTGATCCGGTGACCCTGCTCGAGGTCGGCCGCATCGACAAACCCCATGGCGTGCGCGGCGATGTGATCGTCGCGTTGACCACCACCGAGACCGCCCGGGTGACGCCCGGCTCCGTGCTGTTCACCGCCGATGGTCGTCGACTCAGGGTCGATGCCTCGCGTGCGCATCAGCACCGGTGGATCGTCACCTTCGACGGGGTGGTCGGTCGGGTGGCGGCCGAGGCGATCGCCGGGGAGCGGTTGTTGGCCGAGCCCCTCGAGGACGACGATCCCGATGCCCTGTGGGTGCACGAACTCATCGGCTCCGCGGTCGTGGAGCCCGACGGCACGGCGCGGGGTGAGGTGATCGCCGTCCAGGACAATCCGGCCAGCGATCTGCTCGTGCTCGACACCGGCGCGCTGGTGCCGTTGCGATTCGTCACCGGTCGGGATGGCGCCGGTCGACTGGTGGTGGACGTGCCCGATGGTCTGTTCGATCTCGTCGACGGGGCATGACCGTGCGGATCGACGTCTTCACGATCTTCCCCGACATGGTGGAGCAGTTCTCGGCGCAGTCGTTGTTGGGTCGGGCTCGGCGCGCCGGGCTGCTGGAGGTGCGGGTGCACGACCTGCGCGAGCACACGACCGATGCGCATCGCACCGTGGACGACGCGCCGTTCGGCGGGGGAGCGGGGATGGTCCTGCGCCCCGAACCGATCTTCGCCTCGGTCGAAGCGGCCGATCCTCCCCGGCCATTGCTGTTGTTGGGTCCCGGCGGTCGTCGCTTCGATCAGCCCCGGGCGCGGGAACTGGCCGCATCGGATGGTTTCTCGCTGCTGTGCGGTCGCTACGAGGGTGTCGACGATCGCGTGCGCACCGCCCTGTGCGATGACGAACTGTCCATCGGTGACTACGTGCTCGGGGGCGGCGAGGTGGCGGCCATGGTCGTGCTCGAGGCCGTCGGGCGACTGGTGCCGGGCGTCATGGGCAACGACGCCTCGGCGGGCGACGAGTCGTTCGCCGACGGTCTGCTCGAGTACCCCCAGTGGACGCGCCCGGCCGAATTCCGGTCGATGTCGGTGCCCGAGGTCCTGCGGTCGGGGGACCACGAACGCGTGGCGAGGTGGCGGCGGGCCCGCGCCCTGCGGCGCACGGCCGCCGATCGGCCCGATCTGCTCGAGGCCCGCGGTGGACTCACCGATGCCGAGCGCGACCTGTTGGCCGAGTTCGACGGTTCCGACGACTGAACGAGGTCGGTCGGTGGTGGCTCAGGCGGCGGGGCGGGTGCCGACGATGCTGGCCCGTTCCATGATGCGGATCTCGGGCCAGTAGTCACTGGCGGCGTAGTGCTGCACCGCCATGTTGTCCCACATGGCCACCGAATCGGCGCGCCACTGGAACCGCACCTGGTGTTCGAGGATCGACGCCTGCTTGATGAGGTGTCGGTAGAGCTCGCGCTCCTCCTCACCCTCCACGCCCACGAGATGGCTGGTGAAGTTGCGATTCACGTACAGCGTGCGCCGACCGGTGACCGGATGGCGCACCACGACCGGGTGCTCGACCAACGGGTACCGCTCACGGAACTCGTCGCGCCGCTCGGGCGGGACCACCGAACCGAACGACCGCATGAAGTCGTGCACGGCGGTCAGTCCCTCGATGCGCTCCTTCGTCTCGTCGTCGAGGGCCTCGTAGGCGGCGTGCATGTCGGAGAACAGGGTGTCGCCGCCCCGGTCGGGCACACGCACGGCGTGCAGCACGGCCGCCTTCGACGGCACTTCCCGCCACGTCACGTCGTTGTGCCACGAGTTCTCGTAGCCGGCGGCATCGGCGCCCTTCTCGAACCGCACCAGTTCGGGGACGTCGGTGTTGGAGGGGATGAACGGGTGCACCTCGAGGTCGCCGAAACGGGCCGCGAAGGCGACGTGGCGGGCCGGGGTGAGCGGCTGGTCGCGGAAGAAGATCACCTTCCACTCGGCGAGGGCCCGGGCCAGTTCGTCGATGGTCGACTGCGGCAGGTCGGTGGTCAGGTCCAACCCGGAGATCTCGGCGCCGATGGTCGAGTTGAGCGGCCGGAGGTCGAATTCGGGCCAGGTCAGTGCCGACAGACGCTCCCGCTCGGGGGCGAGGTAGGTGGCGGGCCCGACCGGCTCACCGAAGACGGGATCGAAGTGACGGACGGCCCGCAGGTGGGCGCCGGGATCCCGGTGGGCGATGACTTCCGTGGTTGTCCTCATGGCCGCCACCGTAGCGGCCGGTCGGCGGCCGACTCGGGTCGGGTCTCGCCGGGTCGACGGCATGGGCCGGGTGGCACTTTGCCGTTCCCGGTCCCGGCCGCGTACGCTCGGCGGTCCCCGGTCCCCGGGGTCCACGAGCATCCGGGTGCCCCCGGGTCCCATGAGCAACGGGAAGCACTCCATGAACTCCATCGATCTCATCGACGCCAAGAGCCTGCGGGACGACATCCCGGAGTTCGGCGCGGGCGACACGCTCAAGGTGCACGTGCGCGTGGTCGAGGGCAACCGTGAGCGCGTCCAGGTCTTCCAGGGCGTCGTGATCCGGCGACAGGGCAGTGGCCTCCAGGAGACCTTCACCGTGCGCAAGGTGAGTTTCGGCGTGGGTGTGGAGCGCACGTTCCCGATGCACTCGCCGATCGTGGCCATGATCGAGGTCGTGAGCCGTGGTGACGTGCGCCGGGCCAAGCTCTATTACCTGCGTGATCGCGTCGGCAAGGCCGCCAAGATCAAGGAGAAGCGCGACTGAACGTCGTGCCGACACGCTGGTGAGCACCGAGGATCTCGAGGAGTACGAGTCCGACGTCGAGCTCCAGCTCTATCGCGAGTATCGGGACGTGTGTCCGATGTTCCGCTTCGTCGTGGAGACGGAGCGGCGCTTCTACCTCGCCAACGAGATCGAGCAGCAGGTCGTCGATGTCGACGGACGGACCCGTGTCGAACTCGACCTGCGCGATGCGTGGGTGTGGGACATGTACCGCCAGAACCGCTTCGTGACCCATGTGCGGGTCGTCACGTTCAAGGACGTCAACATCGAGGAGCTCCCCGGGCAGGAGATCGAGCTCCCATGACCATCTTCCGTCGTTGACCGGCGCCCGTCGCGCCCTCGGGGCGCGGGGCGAGGAGTTGGCGGCACGTTGGTACCTCGACCGCGGCTACGAGATCGTCGATCGCAACTGGCGCTGTCGCCACGGCGAGATCGACATCGTGGCCGCCCGCGGCCCGGTGCTGGTGGTGTGCGAGGTGAAGACCCGCACCTCCGATGCCTTCGGGTCGCCGGCGGCGGCGGTGACGCCGACCAAGCAGCGTCGACTGCGACGCCTGGCCATGGCCTGGCTCGACGGGCACGATGCCCGGGGTCGACACCTCCGCTTCGATGTGGCGGCGGTGGTGGGGAACACGGTCACCGTCATCGAATCGGCGTTCTGAGCCACGGCCCGAGCGACGCTCCGAGTGGCGTCGTGAGGACGTTCGACCGATCGGTCGACGACGGTCGTATCGTGCGGTCATGAGCCGACGTCCCGATCTCGAGTTCTTCTTCGATCCGGTGTGCCCGTTCGCATGGATCACCAGCCGCTGGGTGTGTGAGGTGGCCGACCAGCGATCGCTGGAGGTGGAGTGGCGCTTCATCTCGCTGGCCATCCTCAACGCCGACACCGACTACTCGAAGTTCCCGCCCGCCTATCCCGACCTCCACCGGTTGGGCACCTCGCTGCTGCGGGTGGCGGCTGCGGCCCGGGAGTCCGGGGGCAACGACGCGGTGGCCGCGCTCTACACCGCGGCGGGGACGCGTCTGCACAACGAGGGTGTCTCGTTCGCCGTGTTCGGCGGCGAGCCCCTGCCCGACGGCCTCATCGCCGGGATCATCGCCGCCGCAGGCCTCGATCCGTCGTTGGCCGCGGCCGCCGACGACACCTCCCGCGACGCGCTGCTGGCCGAGGAGACCGAACTGGCCCTGTCCCGCGCCGGTCGCGACGTGGGCACGCCCATTCTCACCTTCGCTCCCGGCACCGAACAGGAGTGCTCGTTGTTCGGTCCGGTGATCTCGTCGATCCCGCGCGGCGCCAGGGCCCTCGAACTGTGGGACGCGGTGGAGACGCTGGCCCGCACGCCCGGGTTCTCCGAGTTCAAGCGCTCACTGCGGGACGAGCTGTCGTTCGACTGAGTCGCAGCGGTCGACGGCGACACGGCGTGCGACCGGGGCTCAGGGTTCGAGCACGACCTTGATGGCGCCGGCGGCCCGATCACGGGCCACAGCGAAGGCCTCGGCCGCGGCGTCGAGCGGGAACCGGTGGGTGATGAGCACGTCGGCGATCTCGGGACGTCGGGCCAGCAGCGTGGCCGCCACGTCGACGTCGCGCGATGGGCCGCTGCGTCCGTACATCTGGGCCGGGACGAAGACGAGTTCCTTGAAGGCCATGGCCATGCCGGGCATCTCCACCGCGCCGTCCCAGTAGGACCCCAGGCCGAGGATGACCCCTCCCGGTCGGCACCGCTCGGCCGCCTCGGCCAGGGCCGCCGCCGTGCCGGCCGCCTCGATCACGACGTCGTAGGTGTCGCCGTCGACCTCTCCGGCGCCCAGTCGGGCGGCCGCCTCGCGCTGGCGGTCGTGGCGCGCGACCAGATCGACGGTGGCGCCGGTGGCCTGGGCGGCCAGCGACGCCGTCTGACCGATCGTCCCGCCTCCGATCACCGCCACCCGGTCGGTGCCACGCACCCCGGCCCGTCGCACGCCGTGCACGGCCACGGCGATCGGTTCGACCAGACACCCGAACAACGGATCGACCCCGGCCGGCAACGGGACGATGGTCGACGCGGGGGCGAGGCACTCCTCGGCCATCCCGCCATCACGACCGACGCCGAACACCATGCCCGGACCGCGCCCGCACAACTGCACGTCGCCATCACGGCACCGGGCGCACTCGCCGCACGGAGTGATGGGCTCGACGGCCACCGGTGTGCCGTCGGGCAGTCGACCGGCGAACTCGTGACCGAAGGTGAGCGGGAGGCCGAATCCCAACAGGTGCTGGTCGGAGCCGCAGATGCCGGCCGACGCGATGCGCACCACCACACCCTCGCCCTCGGGTCGCGGCACGTCGGCCACGTAGGGCTGTCCGTCCCGACATCTCACTGCGCGCATGTGATGGCCTTCCTGTCACCGCTCCCGATCGGGAGCATCGAATCGCTGGAGTTCCGCCAGCATGACCCACACCGGGTCGTCTGCGTCGCGTCGACCCACCGCCGAGTCGGTCGGGATGGGCCATGCCTCCGCCGACACCGGCGCCCGCACCCATTCGGTGGTGGCCGTGCGTCGGGCGATGGCCCACGTCTCGCCGTCACGTCGTTCCAGCCGATCGACGTAGCGGAACCCGACCGTGAGGTTGCGGCGCGGCGCGGGATCGGTCGAACGATGGAAGGCGATCCCGTAGGTCTCGGCCACGGCGACGTCACCGACGATGGTGGCGAGGTGGTTGGCGATCAGGTGCATGGTTGCGTCGTACCGCTCCAGCAGACCGAAGGCCCAGTCGACGAACTCGTCGACCGTGCCGTGGAACGACCCGTGGGTGTCGGTGGCGTCGGGATGGAAGCACGACCGCACCAGGTCCCGGTCGAGTCGGTCGACGCCCCGGCAGTAGAGGGCCATCAGGTCGGCGATGGCCAGTCGATCGGCCATGCTCGCCGGATCGGGCCGGCCCGGTCGGGGTGATTCGGGTGTCGGGGGCATCGTCGTGAGGCTAGGGGTCTGCCATCATGCAGGTCGTCCCAGACCCCGGGTCGGCGCCGCCCGCCGTTCCCGTTCCCCGCCGAGGCCCATCCGGTGACTCTCCCCCGTCAACCATCACTCGACGCCACGGCGCGGCCGCCCGCCCCCGCGTCCGTCGGCGGTCTCGACGCGCTGGTCGAGTGGGGTCGTCGCCGTCCGTGGTGGATGGTGGTGGGACTGGTCCTGGCGGCTGCCACGTCGGTGTCGCGACTGCCCGGTGCCCTGTTCAACGGGATGTTCGATCGTGACGAGGCCTTCCTGGCCGTCACCGGTGACGTCCTGCGTCACGGCGGCACGTTGTACGTCGACGTCATCGATCGCAAACCGCCGGTCGTGCCCTACGCCTACGCGCTGCTGCGGGATCTCTCGGTCGACGTGCGCACCGTGCGCGTGGCGGTGGCGTTGTTGGTGTTCCTCAACGGTGTCGTGATCGTGTCGCTGGTGCGACGACTCACCGGTTCGCGCCGCGCCGCGTTGTTCTCCGGCGTGTTGGCCGTGACCGGTACGGCGATGTTCCTGCCGGCCGACGCCCAAGCGGCCAACTTCGAGTTGTGGGGCCTGCTCCCGGCGTCGATGGCCATCCTCGCCGTGATCGTCGCCCGCTCGTCGGCACGACCGTGGATGTGGTTCGCCGTGGCCGGTGCGGCCGCGCTGCTCGCCGCCCAGTGCAAGCAGCCCTACATCGTGGTGCTGGTTCCGGTGGTGTACGAGGTGGTTCGTCGTGGACGCGACCGCTTCGTCAGTGCGATGGCCGCGGGTCTCGGTGCACTGGTGATGCTGGTGCCGTTCGCACTGGTCGGTGACGTGCGTCGGATGGTGCGGTGGGTGTGGACCGACAACGGCGACTACCTGTCGGGCGGGGTGTCCATCGGTCGGGCCCTGCTCGTCGGTCTCGGTCTCGGTGTGGTGTTCTGCCTGTTCCACACGCCGATGCTCTACGGCGTGTGGGCCGCAGCACGTCGGCGCGTCCGCCCCGACGCGGTCATCGTCGTGTGGCTGGCGGTGTCGGTGCTGGTGCTGCCCCTAGGTCTGCGCTTCTTCGGCCACTACTTCCAGCAGGTGGTGCCGCCGTTGGCGGTGCTGACCGGTCTGGCCCTGCCCTCGGCCCGACCTCGGGTGTGGCGAGTGTTGACCGTGCTCACGGCGGCACTGACGGTGGTCATGGTCGTGTCGTCGCTGATGCACCGTCCCGATCTCACCGACTTCCGAGCCGTGGGTCGTCACGTGCAGCGCACCACGGCACCGACCGACCGGATCCTGGTGTGGGGCGCGTTGCCCGATGTGTACGTCGCCGCCGAGCGCGATCCCGCGGGCGTGTTCCTGCACGGCGGCTACCTCACGGGGAACTGGGCCAGTCGGGCGGAACCCCTGCCGGACTCGGCCATGGCCGAACCACCGTTCGACGCCCGGTGGGACCTGTTCTGGACCGACGTGACGGCCCGACCTCCGGAGTTGGTGATCGACGCCGCTCGCCCGGGTACCGACTGGGCCGACTACGGGCCGGCCCGGTTCCCCATCGGCGCCTGGTTGGACCGGTGCTACGTGCCCGAGGGGGTCATCGACGGTCTGCGCCTGTGGCGCCGCGATCCGGCGCGCTGTCCTGCGTAGTCCTCGCCTCGGGCCCTCGTGCCCATCGACGGCGCGATCAGGTCTGGGCCAGGACCCCGCCGTCGACGATGAGTGACTGACCGGTGATGAACGACGCCCGGTCACTCAGCAGGAACGCCGCCGGTTCGCCGATCTCCGAGGGCCGGCCGATGCGGCCGATCATCGACGAGGTGGCGAACCGCTCGGCCACGCCATCGACCGACAGGGCCGGGGCCAGCATCGCCGTCTCGATGAAGCCGGGGCAGATGGCGTTGACGCGCACGCCGAGCGGACCGAGTTGCGCGGCCATCGAACGCACGGCGCCGAGCATGCCCGCCTTCGACGCGCAGTAGGCGGGGATGGCGGCATTGCCGATCCATCCCTCGATCGACGAGATGCCGACCACCGCGGCGCCCTCGGCGGCCGAGAGATCGTCGAGGAGGGCCTGCACGAGCATGGGGAAGGCGCGCAGGTTCACGTCGAGGACCGCGTCCCAGCCGGCGTCGTCGAGACCGCCGAGCGACTGGGCCCGCACCACGCCGGCGGCGTGCACCAGCCCACCGAAGGAGCCGACCACGGCGCGGGACGCAGTGACGGCCGCAGCCAGTTCGGCCGAGCGGGTGACGTCGATGCCCAGTCCGGTGGTGGGCACGCCATGCTCGGCGGCGAGACGGGCGGCGGTGTCGACCGCCCCATCGGCGTTCAGGTCCCAGATGGCCACGGGTCGACCCTCGGCGGCCACGGCCTCGGCGCTGGCCCGGCCGATGCCGGAGGCGCCGCCGGTCACGAGGACGGCGGAGGTGGGTGAACTCGATCGGGTCATGGTTCCTCCTCGGTGCTGTGCGGTGATCTCGGTGCGGTCGATGTCGGCGTTCAGTGGATGGTGATTTTCAACGCGGCGGCCACGGTGCGGTGAGCGGCCACGGTGCGGCGGTCTCGAGTTGCGAGGCCACCTGCAACAGCAGGTCCTCGCGGGCGTGCGTGGCCACCAACTGCACGCCGACGGGCAGACCGTCGGCATCGAAGCCGGCGGGCACCGACGCCGCGGGTTGACCGGACACGTTGAACACGGCGGTGAGTTCGGAGAAGCGTCCGGCGTTGGTGAACATCGACTCGATGTTCGTGGTGTCGAGCACACCGAGTCGGGGAACCGGCACCGGGATGGTGGCGGTCAACCACAGGTCGTGGGTGGCGAAGAACGGTGCCAGGTCGCGACTCACGAGTTCGAGTTGTTGCAGGGCGACGTGCAGTTCGACGGCGGTGGTGGCCAGGGATCGCTCATGGAGGAACGTGTTGAACGGATCGAGATCGTCGGGGCCGAGCGGTCGACCCAGCTCGGCGAGTCGATCCTCCACCCCCTTGGCCGTGGCCACGCCCATCACCGTCGACAGGACGTTGGCGGCCATGGCCGGGTCCCAGTTCGGCATCCCCTCGGTGACCTCGTGGCCGAGTGACTCGAGGGTGCGGGCGGTGCGTTCGATGGCCTCCACGGCGGCGGGGTGGATCGGACGTCCGAGCACCGACACCGTCGAGTACCCGATGCGCAACCGGCCGGGATCGACGTCGAGCGAGGCCAGGAACGACCCGGCGGCCGGACCGGGGGGAGCGGCGAAGGGGTCACCGGGCAGGCCGCCGCTCACGGCATCGAGCAGCGCGGCGCTGTCGCGCACCGTGCGGGTCACGGCATGACCGATGCCCACCGGATAGGCGAAGGCCCCCGCCGTGGGCGCGATGGGCGTGCGACCGCGGCTGGGCTTGAGTCCGAACAGTCCGCATTCGGACGCGGGGATGCGGATGGAACCGCCACCGTCGTTGGCATGGGCGGCGGGCACGATCCCGGCGGCGACCGAGGCGGCCGAGCCACCCGAGGAGCCGCCGGTCGAATGGTCGAGTTCCCACGGGTTGTGGGTGGGACCGTGCGCCACCGGTTCGGTGCTGGCGTTCTTCCCGAACTCGGGCGTGTTGGTGTTGCCGAGGATGAGCAGTCCCGCCGCCCGGTAGCGCCGGGTCAATTCGGCGTCGTCGGTGGCGACGACATCGGCGAACAGGCGACTGCCGCGCGTCGACGGCAGTCCGGCCACATCGCAGTTGAGGTCCTTCACCAGGAACGGCACGCCGGCCACCGGGCCGGAGACCGTCAGCGTCGCCGCCTCGGCCCGGGCCGCCTCGAACCGGTCGGCGATCACGGCGTTGAGCATCGGATTGCGGGCCTCGATGCGGGCGATCACGGCATCGACGAGTTCGACGGCGGTGACGTCGCGTCGTGCCACCAGTTCGGACAGCGCCATCGCGTCATGGGTGTCGAGGAGTCCGTCGATGTCGGTCATGGGTTCCTCCCGGAGTGGTCAGGGGGTGGAGGTCAAGTGGTCGGCGTAGCGATCGAGATAGGGAGTGAACCGCGTCGCGAGTTCGTGTCGGTCGAGGCCCCAGTCGTCGAGCGAGTACGAGTGACGACCGAACCGATCCTTGACGTGCGTGGTCGTGTGGGCGCGCATCGCGGCCTCGGCTGCCGGCGAGAGGTCCTCGCCCAGCCCTGCGTAGATGGCGCGCACCGTAGCGATCGGATCGGCGACCATCGACGAGTAGGCGACGTCGACGAAGGCGTCGCCGCGACCGGCGTCCTCCAGCCGCGACCGGAACGCCAGTTGATGGTCGGCCAACTCGACGATGACCTCGGGCCAGGTGGCACGTACGTAGTCGGTCCAGTCGGCATCGGTGAACGTGCCTCCCAACGAGCGGGCCAGGCTGCACAC
>VERC01000062.1 GCA_018882825.1 Acidimicrobiia bacterium
GCTGACACCGTTCATCTGACACCGCCGCACCGCGCACCGCGCACCGCGCACCGCGCCCTGGCGACGTCGCCTCGAGCGCGACCGCTCACCGTTCGGCGAACGAGCGGTCCACCTCGGCGTAGAACTCGGCCACCGACAACCCGAACACCCGCTCGAAGGTGACCGGCCACGGTTCGGTGGTGACCGCACGCTCGACCCAGTAGTCGTGCAGCAGCGAGTCGGGTCCGGCCCGATCGACGAGCAACTGACCGATGGCTGGCAGGGCCGCGAAGCGCAGCGCAGTGGGCAGGCGGGTCGAGGGCGGGTCCCAGGTGCCGAAACCGGCTGCGGTCTCCCATCGGGCCAGTCCCGGGAAGTCGGCGGAGCGCTCGTCGACCGATGCCGCGACGGTGCGTTGCTCGGCAGCGAACCCACCGGCGGCCATGAGCCGATCGGCGAACCACTGCGGTGCGGTCTCGACGAGCCAGAACGGTTCGGCGGCCAATCGTCGTGAGGCCGTTCCGTCGCCGCCAACGGCCCGCCACTGGACGACATGGAACATCTCGTGGGCCACGTCGGCGGTGAGCAACCACCGTTCACTCGGGGCCGCGGTGGCATCGGCCCGCACTCGAGCAAGGTCGATGGCGACTGCGATCGGAGCGGTGAACACCGCCGACTCGACCCGGGTCAGGGCACCGGCCACCTCCTCGACGGTGAGGGTCGGATCGAGCTGCACCATCAACGCACCCAGCGAGTCGACGGTCGCCCCGGCCACCACGTCGAGCGGCACGACCGACTCGACCGACTCGACCGACCCGGAATCTCCGGCCAGTCCGGCGGCGGACACCTCGATCGCACACCGCAGGATCGACAGTCGGGGGTCTGCGCTGGCGATGTCGGTGAGGAGCCGCACCCCGGCCACCGGCGAGTCTGCTGCGCCACAGTCGATGGCGTCGAAGGTGGCCACCGTGGTGGTGGGCCCGGCCTCGGTCCTGGGGCCGGCGCAACCGGGCAGGGCGGCGGTGACCACCGCTGCCATCAGCACGGCAGCGGCGAGGCGTCGGACGGCAAGGGCGGACACCATCGCAGGGTACGGTCGTCGACGGCCTCGACGTCACCGCCGAACCCAAGCCCTCGCACGGGGGAGTCGGTAGCGGCAGAATGGACGCCATCGTCGACTCCGGGGGGACGCAATGACGATCACAGAGTGGGGAACCACGTTCGACTGGCTCGAGATCAACGGGGCGGATGACTCGCCCTATCCGATCCACCATGACATCGCCATCCTGGGCTGGGACCGCGAGGCCGGCACCATCGATCTCGTCATCCGCTTCGATGACGAGGGCGGTCACTGCACGGCCCATCGCCACATCACCACCACCACCGTGCTGGTGCTCGAGGGTGAGCAGCACCTCGAGGAACTGCTGCCCGACGGCACCCGACGGGCCAAGATGCGCGCCGCCGGTGAGCACCACCTCACCACGGGTGATCCCCATCCGCATCTCGAACGCGGTGGACCGGACGGCGCCATCGTGTTCTTCAGCCACCACTCCCCCGATGGGCGTCTCTACGAGATCGTCGACCTCGACGGCACCGTCGTGTCGACAGTCACGATCGACTCGCTCATCGCCATGTGGGAGAACAGGTGAGCGACACGATCGACGCCGACACACTGCGGGCGAAGTACCGGGCCGAACGCGACAAGCGACTGCGGGCCGAGGGCAACGCCCAGTACCGCGAACCATCCGGATCGCTGGCCACGTTCCTCGACGACCCGAACGCCGTCGACGACGGACGGGCACCGGTGCACGATCACGTCGACGTCGTGATCATCGGCGGCGGGTTCAGTGGCCTGCTGGCCGGTGTGCGCCTGCGCGAGGCGGGACTCGATCGGATCCGGATCATCGAGACGGGCCGGGACGTGGGTGGCACGTGGTATTGGAACCGCTACCCGGGTGTGCAGTGCGACATCGAGTCGTACATCTACCTTCCGCTGCTCGAGCAGGTCGGCTCCATGCCGAGCGAGAAGTACGCCCACGGCGACGAGATCTTCGCCCACACGCGCGCCATCGCCTCGAAGTGGGACCTCTACCGCGATGCGCTGTTCGGCACGCACGTCGAATCGATGGAGTGGAACGACGACCACTGGGTGGTGCGAACCGACCGGGGCGACGTGATGACGTCGAAGTACGTGGTCAGCGCCATCGGGCCGCTCAGTCGACTGAAACTGCCGGGCATCCCGGGTATCGAGACGTTCGAGGGCCATGCCTTCCACACCAGCCGGTGGGACTACGCCTACACCGGCGGCGACTCGACGGGCGGACTCACCGGTCTCACCGACAAGCGCGTCGGCATCATCGGCACGGGGGCGACCTCCATCCAGTGCATCCCCCACCTCGGACGGTGGGCCCAGCACCTCCACGTGTTCCAACGCACTCCATCGTCGGTCGACGTGCGCGGCAACGCTCCGACCGATCCCGAGTGGGCTGCGTCGCTGCCGCCGGGTTGGCAACAGGAACGCATCGACAACTTCGGCACGCTGGTGTCCGGCGGGTACGCCGAGGTCGATCTGGTGAGCGACGGCTGGACCGACATCATCCGCCGGCTGACCAGCCTCGGGATGGCGGAGATGATCGCCGCCGGTATGGGTCCGGAGGAGATCGCGGCGCAGATGGAACTGATCGATTTCGAGAAGATGAACGAGATCCGCGCCCGTGTCGATGAATTCGTGGACGATCCCGCCACCGCCGAGGCACTCAAGCCGTGGTATCGCCAGTTCTGCAAGCGGCCGTGCTTCAACGACGACTACCTACCCACGTTCAACCGCCCGAACGTGACTCTCGTCGACACCGGCGGACGCGGTGTGGAGCGGATCACGGAGCGAGGCGTGGTGGTCGACGGCACCGAGTACGAGGTCGACTGCCTGATCTTCGGCACCGGATTCGAGGTGGGCACCGACTACGTGCGCCGGGCCGGTTTCGATCTCGTCGGCGAGGGGGGCGTCATGCTGTCGGAGAAATGGGGTCACGAAGTGGCCACCTTCCAGGGACTCATCAGCCACGGATTCCCCAACTGCTTCTTCATGGGCGGTGTGCAGTCCGGCGTGTCACCGAACTTCACCGAGCTCTACAACGAACAGTCGATCCACCTCGGGTACGTGGTGGGTGAGGTCGAACGTCGGGGTGCCGCGGTGGTGTCGACGACGGCCGAGGCCGAGGCCGACTGGGTGGCCACCATCCGGGCCAGCGACATGAGCCGGGCCGACTTCCAGACCGAGTGCACCCCCGGCTACTACAACAACGAGGGTCGCCCGGGTGAGGGCCCGGGGTGGTTCGGTGGCAACTTCGGCGGCGGGGCGCCGGCGTTCTTCACACTGCTGCGCGAGTGGCGCGCCACCGGTTCGATGGACGGACTCGAACTGCGCTGAGAACGATCGATCCCGGCCCTCGACGGAGAGCCGGGATCGAACGTGATCGGGAATGCCGTGCGGAGTGTCAGGCCGCAGCGTCGGCCGGTGGCGGGTTCTCGTGGTTGTGCACCGGCTGGGGCTCACCCTCACCCTTGCGCAGCAGGAACGAGGAGAGGACGGTCATGAGGGCCAGCGCCACCGCCACGATGAGCATCGTGTTGCGGAACGCCCCGCCGTACGAGGCCACTGCGTCGGTGAGCGCCTGCTGTCCGACCGAGGTGGACGGAGCAGTACCGCTCGAGGCGTAGGCGTTGACGGCGTCGAGCCCCGTGGAGATCTGGTTGGGCTGCACACCGGCCTCGGTCAACCGCTTGACGATGCCACCGTCGGTCATCTTGTCGATCATCACCGTGGAGAGGGCGAAACCGAGCGAGTAGAAGAACTGCCCGAATGTGGTCCGGGATGACGACACCGGTCCGAGGAACTTGGCCGGCGCCTCGCGCAGGATCAGGTTGCCGTAGGGCACCGAGGCCACGACGACACCGGCGCCGATGAGGACCAGACCGGGCACGAACCCGAGCAGACCCTTCGACGAATGGAGCAGGGCGAGGAAGACGAAACCGACGGTCGCCATCGCTCCACCGATGAAGCCGGCCATGCGGTTGGACATCCCCTTCGCCATCATCCGACCGGTGAGAAGACCAGCGACGATGCCGGCGACCATGAGCGGCAACTGCCACACGGAGACTTCGGAGGTCTTGAGTCCATTCACGTACTGCCACAGGTTGGTCACTTGGAGGAAAGCGATCGAGTTGCCGAAGTTGTAGAGGAAGCCGAAGCAGATGGCGGCGAGGAACACCGGCGACCGGAACAACTCCATCGGGAAGAAGTGCCCGGAGTACTTCGACTCCCAAATGGCGAACGCGATCAGCAGCACCACACCGAGGGCGATGGGGATGAGGGTTCCCGGAGCGGTGAGGCTCTTGGCCAACTGGCTGATGCCGTAGAGGAACGACACGACACCGATGGCGAGCAACAACTGGCCGAGGATGTCGAGGCTTCCCCCCTTGACTCGGGGTTGCTTGGGCAGGATGAGCGGGACGAGGAGGAAGCCGATGAGATTCACCACCGGGAAGATGAGGAAGGCCACTCGCCAGTTGATGGAAGTGAGCGCGCCACCGACGAACGTGAGGATCAGCGTCGCCACCATGATCACGGCGGTGAACACGCCCAGGGCAGCGGCCAACTTGTCGGGGGCCACGACGGCCTTGAGGTAGGCGAACGACGAGCCGTAGAGCGCTCCCATTCCGATGCCGACGATGGCCATGCCCAGGAAGTACATCCAAGTGGCCGCGGCGATGGACACGACGATGGTCCCGACACCACCGACGATCAATGCCCCCATGAGGACGTTGCGACGACCCAGGCGATCAGCCATCAGGCCGGTCGTGATCACCGTGGCCGCGATGGCGAGCGTCTGCATGCTGGCGGCAAGTGCCTGCGTGCTGCCCGTCATCCCCAGCGACTTGCTGGCACCCACCAGCATGGTGCTGGCCACGTTCGGCGCAGCGCCCTGGATGGCGCAGAAGATTCCCAATAGGGGAACGGCGAAGGCCGAGACCTTCTTCACGTTCGACGCAGTCGTCGCGGTGGTCATGTCGTACCCCCTCGATCCTTCTCGGATCGTCATGGATTCGGTGTGGGAACTGTCGGAAAGCAGCTGTGGATCAGAGGGCGGCCGGCGAGAACCAGCCGGTGGTGGTGAACGCTGCACTGCGTGAGGACGAGAAGTCGAGCTTCCCGAGGTCGATCTCGTACCACAGCGGATCGTCGATGGTGTTGTAGAGGTAGGTGGAACTGGTCAGGTTGCTGACAGTCGACCACATCGTGAGCTCGGGGATGGTCTTTCCGGGGCCAGCGGCCTCCATCACGTTGCCGTAGACGATGTCGAAGCCGTGGAGGATGCGGATGGTGTCCATGACCGCGTGCTTCCCGTCGGCCGGAGGCGTGGCGAAGCGCACGGCGGCGAGGGCGCGGATGAACCGCGACGGCGGGGTTCCGTCGGCAGGAAGGCCCCGGAAACCCTGCCCCTGACCCGGAGCGCTGAAGGTGGTGCCGCCGATCTCGATCGGCGGTGGGTTGTCGGGCGACAGGCTGAGGTAGTTGCTCACGTTGGTCAGGTGCCACTCGAGGTACGGCGCATTGGTGGCCACCTGCACCGGGTTGTCGAGCACGCGCATCCCTTCGGGATGGAACTCGGCGACGATGCACGAGTCCTTGTCGTGGAAGATCACGTGCAGCGGCAGCGCAACGGGGATCTCCTTGGGGGTGTAGTCGACGACATTGCACGTGGCCAGCGCAGCGCGCGCCTCGGCGGTGGTGGCGCAGGTGCCGAGCACGAAGGCGATCAACTCCAGCGCCCCGATGTCGGTTCCGTCGTTCTTGGGCTGCTGGTAGGTGCAGTGACCGGGCATGTAGAGCGCATGGGCCGATAGACCGGCCGTGTTCATTCCGTCGGCCAACCACTGCGGCGTGTTGAACGCCGACATGCCGATCACGCCATGCGTGGCCTTCCACGTCAGAGCCTTCTCACTGGCCTGACTGGCGCCCACATGGTCGGAGGCGACGACCCCGAGTTCCCAGGGCAGGACGTCGGGGAACTCCATGGTGCGGCCGACGCAGACGGTGCCGTCAGCCGCGGTCGGATGCTTGAAATTGGTGCACATCACCACTCCATTCCCGGGACCCGGGCATCTGCACTCGTCGAGCGATCAACTGTCACCGGGACGGTGTGAGGATCTTACATCGCGGGCGAGCGGTGGACCGGATCCGACTCTCGTCGAACTGCCTCCTCCGCCCGGGCACTCGGGCGTCGACCCCACGTGGCGGTGTGCGAATCTGAGCCCGAAACACAGGAGGCGATGATGGGACAACTCGATGGACGGATCGCCGTCGTCACCGGCGGTGGACGCGGCATCGGACGGGCCATCGCCCTGCGCTGGGCCCGTGAAGGAGCCACGGTGGTGATCTCGTCGCGCACGCAGGACGACCTCGACGCCGTCGTGGGCCAGATGCGAGCCGAGGGTGGCGACGGACGAGCCGTCGTGGCCGACGCGATGGACCGGACCGACGCCCGCGAACCCGTGCAGGCCGCCCTTCGGGAATTCGGTCGGATCGACATCCTGCTCAACAACGTCGGGGGAAGTGCCGGACGTCATCACGATCCGTTCGATGGCGACGACGCCACATTCGAGGACACACTCACCCTCAATCTCGTCTCCGCCTTCTGGACGACCCGGGCCGCACTGCCGGCCATGCGCGACCAACGCTACGGACGCATCGTGAGCATCGGATCGGGAGCATCGAAGCACACCGGCGCCAACCTCGCCTACGTGACCGCCAAGCACGGTCTCGCCGGGTTCACCAAACAGCTGGCCGCCGCTGCTGCACCTCACGGCATCACCGTCAACCTGCTGTGCCCGGGATGGACGGCGACATCGCTCATCGACTGGGAGGTCATCGGCGCGTCGAAAGGCATGACGGCGTCCGAGGCCGAGGCGTGGGCGTCGTCGTTCTCACTCCAGAACCGGGTGCTCGCCCCCGAGGAACTCGCCGGGATGGCCACGCTGCTGGTGGCCGACGACGGCCTCGGCATCACCGGTCAGGTCATCAGCGTCGACGGCGGGTACAAGGTCTGAGGTCGAGAACGACCGAGAACGACCGAGGGCGGCCGCCGGATCGCTCCGACGACCGCCCCCGAGTGCGGATCACTCCCGATCAGGTCAGGACTTGCCCGCCTGGGAGATGCGGTTGGCGTCGAGCTTGGCCCGATCGACAACCGGTCCACTCAGCTTGACCAGGTACTTGGAGTCACAGGCCTGAGTGCCGATCGTGGTGGGGAGCACCTGCTCGTAGATGCTGCCCTTCATCTTCAGTACGAGGCCGCAGTCGCCGGGCATGTTGGCGCCCGGGTTGGTGGCCGACTGCAGACCACCGGCGTCGTAGGTGGTGACCTTGGCAAGAGTGGACATCATGCAGTCACGCGAGAGCGTCGAACCACAGGACTGGGCCGCCTGCGCCCACAGCAGGAAGGCCGCAGTGGCCTGCATGCCGAGGAGGCTGGTGGAGCCGCCGTTGGCCTTCACGATCTCCAGGTACTGCTTGACCGCAGGAACCTTGTCGGCCTGCTCGAACGGGTAGTACGTCATGCGCACGTACACGTTGTCGGCATTGCCATTGGTGTTCCACTTGGCGAAGTTCGTGTCGTAGAAGTTGGCCTCTTCGAACCACATCGGGTTGAAGTTGATGGTCTTGGATGCGTCCAGCACGTTCTGGAAGTTCGGGTTGGGAGAGCCGGAGAAGTACACGACCTCCGCACCACAGTCCTTGAGACGCTGCACGAACGGCGTCCAGTTGGCCTCACCGCCGATGTTGTACACCTGGTCGCAGTTGAGGAACTCCCAGCCCGCCTGCTTGCCGGCGCTGACGGCCTTCTCGGTGGAGTCGATGGTCGCCGCGTAGTTGGCGTACATCGTCGCCGCCTTCTTCACCTGCGTCGGGAACTTCTGGGCGAAGGTGAACATCGGCGACGCGTTCATGAAGTCACCGGGGTTCGGCGACGGCTGGTACATGAGCGGACCATTGGCGAACTGCGGCGACACCGTGTAGGTGGGAACCGACGGCATGCCACAGGCCACACGGGTCTGCTCCTGGGCCGAGTCGAGCGACCAGCCCTGACCGACCAGCATGAACACCTGACCGCAGGCCTCGGTCATCACGTTGTTCACGTTGAGGATGGCGGCGTCGTAGTACTTGCCGACCACGGTGCGGCCATTGATGCCGCCCTGGTCGTTGCACCACTTGATCATGGCCTTGATGGCATCCGACATCTCCTTGTTGAGACCCGGAGCCGAGGCGTAGCCGGCGTCGTCGCCGTAACCGATGGTGATCTGCGTGTCGGTCACGCCCTGCGCCGTGGCGCCCTTGGCATCGCCCTTACCGCACGGCGAGGCCATCGTGCCGAAGCTGGTCCCCTTGGTGTTGGAGGAGCCACCGCCTCCATTGTTGTCCGAGGAACCCGAACGCCCGCCGCCGCATGCCGCGGCGAGGACGGCGAGCGCGGCGACGAGACCGATGGCCAGCGTCACTCCCCGTCGTCGTGTGGACCGGCGAACCGGCTCCGTCTTCTGCCCGATAGGCACGTGTACCCCTCCCGATGATTCGAATCGACCCGGTCCCCCGGGTGGCACGAGCCCATGGCTCTCGCCGACTCCCCCGGACGGGGGAGACCCGAGACCGTAGTGGTCGGGCCCCGCACCGACAAGGAATCGGGAGTGCACCCGGGATTCCCGTCGGCTCCCCGAGCGGCGGGGAATGCCTCAGAACTCCCGGTAGGCGGGGTCGAGCCGATCCCGGCGACCGACGGTGAAGTCCTCCTCCCACTGGAAGGTGGCCACGGGATCGAAAGGCACGGTGTAGTTCCAGTCGAAGGCGCACACCCGCCGAGCGATCAACCACACCCCGTCCCGGCGCTCGAAGCGGTCCACGTAGCGCAGACCCATCACCATGTCCGAGGCCGTCCCGTCGTCGCCGGGTCGACTCACGTGATGGGCCACGCAGTAGGTGTCGACGAGGGCGACGTCGCCCTGCAGTCGGATGTGGGGAAGGGCGATGAAGTGGGTGGTGGCGGCGAAGTGCGGGAGCACTTCGCACACCCAGTCGGCGAACTCGGTGCCCGAACCGCGGAACGAGTTGTGATCGTCGAAACCGTCGGGGTGGTAGCAGGACGCCATCTGCTCGCGATCGAGTCGGTCGGTCCCGCGGGCCAGGCGCTGGATCACGTCGGTGATCTCGGCCCGGGCGATGAGGTCGTCGAGAGTGGTCATCGGGTGAGTCTCGCCGACGTCGACGACGCGGGTCGGTCCGGGTCGAGGGGGATCTGCAGGATCCGTCGGACGCCGGATTCGTGCTCGGTGACGTGCCCGGCGCCGACGACGTCCTCGGCCAGCACCACCGACCCGGCCGGCAGCAGGCGCGAGTCGCCGTCGCTGGTGGTGATGCGTACCCAGCCGTCGAGCCACACCACCAGTTGACGACGGGGCGCACAGTGCCAGTCGGGTACCTGCTCGACCGCCACCGCCTCGAGGAACTGCAGTCGGTCGACGGTGAGCGCATCGGAGAGCCGCAGCTCGACAGTTCCCGGCTCAGACGGCCGCACCGTGCGCGACATCGTCACCTCCTCGAGATGCGTCTCGCCGGACTCGTCGGCCCAGATGCGCAGGTAATCCATTCCGCCAGCCTGCCACCACGGATGTGCAGCGGTCGTCGGCCGCTGTGCCGGGTCACCCGAGGCCGAACCACCCGGCGACGGTCTGTACGAGCACCACGGCGGCCAGCACCGCCACCACCACGACGATCACCGTTGCCAGGGCGCGCAGTCGCGGTCCGTTGGCGGCATCGCCGAGCACCGACCGACGGTTGGCCAACAGGAGGATGAACAGGAGGATGATCGGGGTGATGAGTCCGTTGAGCACCTGCATGTTGATGAGCAGGTCGATGAGATTCCCGGGCACGAGCGCCACGGCGGAGCCGATGACGATGAGCGCGGTGAACAGTCCCAGGAACAGTGGGGCCTCGCGGAAGGTCCGCGACACCGAACGTTCGACGCCGATGGCCTCGGCCACCGCGTAGGAGGTGGCCAACGGAACCACGGCGGCGGCGAGGGCCGAGGCGCCGAGCAGACCGATCCCGAAGAGGATCTGCGCGCCGGATCCGGCCACGGGTTCGAGCGCCTCGGCCGCCTCCTTGGCCGACGACAGCGGTCCGGTTCCCCCGATGGCCGTGGCGGTGGCGATGATGATGGCCATCGAGACGACATTGGCGAACACCGCGCCGGTGATCGTGTCGATGCGGACCATGCGGTACTCGTCGGGACCATTGCCGCTGTCGGCGACCGCCGCGGGCTGGGACAGCCGCATGTACGGCG
>VERC01000063.1 GCA_018882825.1 Acidimicrobiia bacterium
CCCCCCACCCGGGTCGGCCATGCATCTGCGCGTCAACAAGCAGAGATGCTTCGAGGGCTGTACCGACTACGTGATGAACTGGAACTGGGTACCCACGGATAACGGCATACCGGCGCCAGGGTATTCGGCCTGCAGCAATTCGATGCCGAAGTTCACCTCGAACCAGATGTACAAGTTCGAGCTGAACGACAAGATCGCAGAGTCCAACTTCGCCGCCGGATTCCTTTCCGGTGCCCTCGACGGGGCCGGATCGGCCTACCGCACGTGCACCTTCGATCTCGAGTCGAAGCTGGTGAACTGGCTGCAGAGCAACCCCGTGAAGGGTTTCCTCGTCATCGCCGCAGCCGCCGCGGTTATCGCCGTCGCCGTGGTACTCACCGTGGCCACGGCCGGGGCCGCAGCACCGCTCGATGCCGCTGCCGCCGAACTCGTCGCCGACGCGGTCGTCGAGGTGGTGGCCGAGGACGCTGCCGAGGACGCGGCCGGGGATGTCCTGGCCGCCGAGGTCGATGCAGTGGGAGGCGCGGTCCCGGAGGCGGTCGGGCCCGAGGACATGGAATTCCAGACCACCGAGGGCTACATCACACCAAGTTCATCGGAGTACAACGGCCTGAACGGTGGTGGCAGTTGGTTCGCCGAGGGACAGATCATCTCCAACTACGTCTTCAAGTGAGGGCCTCCGGTGCTTCCACCGGGGTCCATTCTCCGGGATTGTGCGGCCGGCGCAGCGGCCGGTACATTCCCCAATGTCGGGGCTATAGCTCAGTTGGTAGAGCGCTTCCATGGCATGGAAGAGGCCAGGAGTTCGATTCTCCTTAGCTCCACGAAGCCGGATCGGCGTCGGCGGATCGGTTCCTCGTCAGAGTTTCAGGCGATACACCGCATCGGTGTCGAGGTCGGTGAGGACCACGTGTCCGGGACCATCGACCGCGATTCCCGACAGTCCCTTGAGGCCTGTCGAGTAGTTGCGGACCACAGCGAACGTCGTCCAGTCGAGCAGGAGCACCCGGCCGGTGGCGTTGTCCACCACGAGCAGCCCTCGGTCGGTGGCCGCCAGACCGGCTGGCACGGCCGCCACCTCGGGCCCGGCCACGACGCGGTTCGCCGTCGTCCGGACGTAGGCGTACGCCGAGAGCACCTCACGCGGCTTGATCCACATCGGGCCGGCCGCTGCGATGTTTGACGCGTCGCCCCGAGCGGCGATCCATGCGTCGACGTTGGCCGGATCATCGCCGTCCGGCGCTCCGGTGTCGCCCCAGCTGATGATCCCGGGTCCGGACTCCATGTGTGGCACCGCCGATTCAGGGTGCCAGGTGCCCACCATTAGAGCGTCCTCGCCCTCCAGCGGCACCGAACGGACGGCCCCGTTGCCGGAGTCCGCGTAGTACGCAATTCCGTCCCGCACGACGATCCCACTGGCGACATCTTCCCGACGGGTGAACACGGCGTCGATGTATCGGCGCACGACCCCATCGCCATGGAATCCGTTGCCCTCCTGATGGTCCTTGTTGAAGTCGTAGAACACGACGTGACCCCGGCCGTTGCAGTTGCCTTCGGTGTCGCCCGATCCGCAGCCGTCGAGCACCAGGAACTGATTGCTTCGCAGATGGACGATCCCCTTCGACAACGGACTCTCGTGAAGCATGTCGATGTGGCTGCCTTCGCGAGGCCAGACGCACTGTCCGATCTCCGGGGTCCAGTACTCGAGTGGGCAATCCTCGACGGGAATACTCGTGTCGGCGGCATGCCCGTTGCCCGGCTGGGGCCAGTCGGCCGAATACGCCTTGCTCTGGCCGGCTCGGGCGAACGTCTCGGTCACGAACAACGAAGGGCCCATGAAGTTGTTGTTCTTGAAGTTCGTGTTGCGCTCCGGATTGAGCTTGAAGTCGATGTCGTTGACCTCGTTGGTCGAATCGTTCGACACGGCGAATCTCTTGCCATCCGGAGTGAAGGCGATTCCCGACGGATCGGCCGTGAAGTGTTCGCCATACGCATCCTGACGGGTGTCGGCCTCGATCCCCTCCTTCGTCCGTCGTAGTACCGTCAACGAGTCGTCGCCCTCGTTGGTCACCCACAGTTCGTCACTCCCGTCGGGTCTGACCGCGATCGCAGTGGGCCGATCGAGACCTCCGCCACGCCACAACAGCACGAGCGACTCCTCCTCGGCACCGGAGCAAGCACCGAGCGCCGCAGGAAGGGCTGCAAACCCGACGATCGAGAGCAGGGCGGCGAGCCGCCATCGAGGAGTACTGAACACCGCTGTGACGCTAGCAACGCCCTCAGCGCGCTCGCCGCTCATCGCCGTCGGCCCAGTCCACCACCGGGACGTCGCGCCACAGCCGCTCGAGGTCGTAGAAGTCCCGGGACTCGTCGTCCATGACGTGGACGATCACGTCGCCGTAATCGATCAGCACCCACGAGGCCTCGTCGAGGCCCTCGATGCGCAGCGGTTTCGGACCACCCGCCTCGGTGACCGCCTCCTCCACCGCGTCGGCGATGGCCCGCACCTGTCGGTCGGAGCCCCCCGACGTGATGACGAACCACCCGCAGATGGACAGCACCTCACCGACGTCGAGCACCACTGTCGGCCGATCGGTCTTGGCTGCTGCGGCTCGGGCCGCCACGATCGGCAGACGGGCGGGGTCGAATCCGCTCATCGAACGGTGGGGGCCACGGCCGGATCGGAGGTCGGTCCGTACTTCGCCAGGTAGTCCTCACCGAGGACGACCGTGACGTCCGAGGCCGAGTTCGACGCCGTGCTCGACACCAGCTCTCCGATGTCGATGGCGTCACGCATCTGACGAGCCGTCTCCTCCGGGACACCGTCAAAGTAGATGATCTGCGTCACCGCCTGACCGAACTTCTTGGCGTTGCCCACCACGTCGACCTGTCCTCCTCCGGCGTTCAACTGGATGGCGGCCACCACGCCGTTGCCGAGCGCGCCGGTTCCGTCGAGTACGCGGACACGGGGACGACTCCCCGGCGCACCCTCCGGGAACGGCACGTACGCCGCCACCGTTGCGGCCGCCGGCTCGGGAACGGGGACGTACCGCGTGGAGAAGGGCGGCACCGGCGGAATTGGCGTCACGGGGAGCGCGCTGACGCTCAGTTGCCCTCGTGAGAGCGAGCCGACGAATCGTCCGAGTCCGGAGTCGATGGGTCCGGGAACCTGCGCACCGGTGGTGCGCAATTGTCCGATCCAGGCCTTCCAGAAGAGTTCCTGACGCAACGCGCGGTTCATGTCGCTCTCGTTCGGCGCCCTCGAGTCGAGCAGCGACGCCACCTGATCGGGTCGTATCTGCACGGCCCCCTTGGGCAGGACGATGGCGTCCTGCGCGTTCTTCACCGGATCGGGAAGGCTGATGGCCAACGGGCCGACGCCGGCCAGCAGCGCCGGCCACTCCGTGGCCCGGATCACGAGGCGTTCGGTGAACGAGAGGTTCACCACGGCCCCGACGGCCTCGACGACCCCGTCGATCCCGCCACTGTCCCACGCCGTCGACACCGGGAGCAGACCGAACTTGGAGGGGAACGCCAACGTGGACGGCATCGTGATGATGCCGCCACTGTTCGCGGCGGTGAGCGACAGCAGCGCCACACCCGAGAGCGTGTTGTCGGCACCGACGATCGCCACCAGGGCCGTCGGCGTGCGTGAGACCACCGCCTCGTAACCGGGAGCGGACGGATCGGTGATCCGACGCACGAGTTGACCATCCGTGCTGTCGAGGATCACACGGAGACCCAGGAACACCAGCAGGGGAAGACCCACCACCATGACTGCGGCGAGCATCGCCGGATAGGCGATCCGCCAGACCGAGGAGGATCCGTCACCGAGATTCCGGCGCAGACGGCCCTTCGCCTCGTCGGCCGGTCGCCGTTCGGTGGAGCCGACCATCGGTGTGATCTGTCGGGCCACGTTGTGGGCTGTGACGATGGCCGCGAAGTCGATGTCGCCCTTCGGCGAACCGGAACCCGCGGGATCGTTGGGTGCATCGGTCATGAACGGGCCGAACCGTACAACGATCGCTCCTCCACGACGGCGATCACCGCCTCGGGGACGTAGGGACGCAAGGGGCGACCGGCAGCGACACGGCGCCGCAGGTCGCTCGACGACACGTCGAGGCGGTTCAGTGGGAGATGGACGACGTTCCATGCCGGATCCACCGCAGGAGGGACGTCACCCGCACGTTCGACGATCACCAGCGTCGCCAGTCCCGGCAACTCATCATGACGCTCCCACGTGGGGAGCCCCGCGGCGGCATCGACCCCGAGGATGAGGAACAGGTCCAGATCGGGGGCGGACAGCCGGCGGAGCGTGTCGATCGTGTAACTCGGCCCACCCCGTTCGATCTCGATGGCGCATGGCTCGATCCCCTCGATGCCCCTGCACGCCGCCTCGGTCATGGCCAGTCGATCGGCGGCCGCGGACAACTCCCGTTCGGCGGTCTTCTGCCAAGGGTCGTTGGCCACCACGAGCAGGACCCGGTCCAGATCGAGCGCAGCCCGGGCCTCGGTGGCCGCCGCCAGGTGCCCCACGTGGGGTGGGTCGAATGTGCCGCCGAGGAGTCCGAGTCGCTGGCGGGCCATGGGCGAAGTGTAGGAGTGGTTGCTCTCGCCGGACCGGCGGCCCCTCGAGGCTCGCCGCAGCGGGGATTCCGTGACCGATGTCACCGGTCCGCCAGGGAACAGTATCCAGCATCCGGGTGGTTACAACCCTGTGATTCCCCCCGTACGTTCCGCCGGAGCGCACGGGCTCAGGGCCCCACAGGAAGACCGCCTCCCGTCCGTCAGGACAGTGGCGGACAGACGGCGAACGGAGCAGCAGAACGATGAGCGATTCGGTCGGTCAGTACCTCAACGAGATCGGGGTCGTCCCGTTGTTGACGGCACTCGAGGAACGCGAGCTCTCACAGATCATCGAGAAGGGTCGCGACGCGCAGGCCCGTCTCGAGAACGGTGAGCGTTCCGTCGCCCTGCGGATGGCCGTTCGCGATGCGGCGGTGGCCAAGGATCGTTTCATCCGTTCGAACCTCCGTCTCGTGGTCAGCATCGCCCGTCGCTATCCCCTGCCCCCCGGGATGGAACTGCTGGACCTCGTGCAGGAGGGCAACATCGGTCTGGAGCACGCGGTCGACAAGTTCGATTGGCGCAAGGGATTCAAGTTCTCCACCTACGCCACGTTCTGGATCCGTCAGGCCATCGGGCGGGCCCTCGACCAGAAGGCCAGCCTCGTTCGACTCCCGGGTGACCGGTCGGCGGCCCTGCGGGCGGCGCTGCGCCAGGTGTCCGGTGACGGCGACCAGCTCGACGCCGAGAACGCGATCCTCCACCGCTTGACCACTCCGACGTCGCTGGACCGGACCATCGGCGAGGACGACTCCAACGAGTTGGTCGACATCCTTCCCGATGCAACTCCCGGCCCCGAGGAGATCGTCCTCGAGTCGATCGACTACGAGATGATCGGCGACCTCCTCTCGATCCTCGACCCTCGTGCCCGGTACGCCGTGGAGCAGCGCTACGGACTCCATGACGGTCAGCGGCGCTCGTACCGTGAGGTCGGCGACGAGCTGGGTGTGACCGCCGAAGCGGCACGTCGACTGGTGAAGCGGGCCATGGCCTCGGTGCGGGAACACGCCACGGCCACCGCCGACGTGGCCTGAGCCGAATCACTTTGCGCCGGGCGTCCGGCTCCACCAACCTTGCACCGTGAGCAGTGACTGGACACCTTCCTCTTGGCGTTCTCGCCCGGCAGTGCAGCAGCCCGAGTGGGTCGATGCAGGGGCGCTCGACGACGTGGTCAAGCGTCTCGGGACGATGCCGCCACTCGTCTTCGCCGGGGAGGCCCGGCGTCTGACCTCCGATCTCGGCAAGGTGGCCGATGGACGGGCCTTCCTGCTCCAGGCCGGTGACTGCGCCGAGTCCTTCGACGCCTTCAGCGCCGACGCCATCCGCGACAAGTTGAAGGTCATCCTGCAGATGGCCGTCGTGCTCATGTACTCCTCGGGTGTCCCCGTGGTGAAGGTGGGGCGCATCGCCGGGCAGTTCGCCAAGCCCCGTTCCGCCCCGACCGAGACCATCGACGGAGTCGAACTCCCCTCGTTCCGGGGTCACATGGTGAACGACATCGAGTTCTCCGCCGCCGCCCGGGTCGCGGATCCCGAGCGACTCATCGTCGCCTACCAGCAGTCGGCGGCGACCCTGAACCTCGTGCGGGCCTTCACCAAGGGCGGGTTCGGCGACCTGTCCAGGGTCCACGCGTGGAACCAGGAGTTCGTCGCCTCCAGCGCCGAGGGTCGACGGTACGAGGAGGTGGCGGCCGGCATCGATCGGGCACTGCAGTTCATGGCCGCCTGTGGCATCGACACCGACTCGACACCCCAGTTGCACACCGTCGATGTCGCCACCAGCCACGAGGCTCTCATCCTCGGGTACGAGGAGGCCCTCACCCGTCAGGATTCGCTGACCGGCGATTGGTACGACTGCTCGGCCCACATGCTCTGGATCGGTGAGAGGACCCGCCAACTCGACGGCGCCCATGTGCACTTCCTCTCGGGGGTGGGGAACCCGCTCGGGTGCAAGGTCGGACCCTCGGTGACCCCCGACGACGTCCTCGGCCTGTGCGAGGCGCTCAATCCGGATCGGATCCCCGGCCGACTGACACTCATCAGTCGCATGGGCGCCGAGGCGGTGGGCGAGGCGCTCCCGCCCCTGCTGCGGGCCGTCCGGGACGCCGGACACCCGGTCGCCTGGGCCTGTGATCCGATGCACGGCAACACCTTCACGGCACCGAGTGGCCGCAAGACGCGCCACTTCGACGCCGTCCTCGCCGAGATCGCGGGATTCTTCGCCGCCCACCGAGCCTGCGGCACGTGGCCGGGTGGCGTGCACATCGAACTCACCGGCGACGACGTCACCGAGTGCCTGGGGGGCGCCGAGGAGATCCTCGACGAGGACCTGGGCACCCGCTACGAGACGATGTGCGATCCTCGGCTCAACGCCCGTCAGTCGCTCGATCTCGCCTTCCGGGTCGCCGAGTTGCTGCAGGCGCGCTGAGCCGACCGCTCGGGTCGTCCCTCGGGGCCGATCATTCGAGCACCTCGACGAACTTCTCCAACTGGCGGAGGTTGCGGCACTCGTACACACCGTCGGTGTGGGTTCCGTACTCCCCCACGATGGAGTCGCCGGTGTCCCAGTACGCGCGCGGCTCCGGATTGAGCCAGTACACGTGACGCGCCTTCTTGTGCATCTCCTTCACCACCCATGCCTGGGAGGCGTGGTAGTTGTTGCGGGCGTCGCCCAGGATGAGCACGGTGGTCTTCGGACCGACCTCACGACCGAACCTGTCCCAGAACACCTCGAAGGCGTGCCCGTAGTCGGAGTGCCCGTCGACCCACACCACGTCGGCCTCGGTGTTCACGCGATGGATCGCCACCGAGATGTCCTCGACGCCCTCGAAGAACCGCGTCACCTCGTCGATGCCGTCGATGAACACGAATGACCGCACCCTCGAGAACTGGCCCGAGATGGCGTAGACCAACTGCAGGGTGAAACGGGCGAAGGCCGCCACCGAGCCGGAGATGTCGGCGATGACGAAGATCTCCGGCTTCGCCGGACGCGGATAGCGGAACTTCGGCTCGGCCGGAACCCCGCCGTAGGCCAGCGAGTGACGGACGGTGTTGCGGAAGTCGAGCGGACCCTTGCGGCCATGGCGACGCTTGCGGGCCAGTCGCACCGCCAACTTGCGAGTCAACGGATAGATGGCCTTGCGCAGACCGACCAGTTCCTCCCGATTGGCGTGCATGAAGTCGATGTCCTCGGGCAGCGGCTTGCGCAGGGTCTTGGCCATCGCCTCGACCCCCCGATCGGCCACCAGCCGGCGTCGGATCTCGGCCTCTATCTCCTTCTTCAGCTTGTCGATGCGCGTCTCGAACTCGTCGCGCTCCAGTCGCTCCTCCAGTTGAGTGAGCGGGGCCGGTGCATCGTCCTGCGCCTGCTGCAGGAGTCGATCGAGGATGTTGTCGAGGTCGAGGTTCCGCAGGGTCCGGTACAGGTAGTAGGCACCCCCGACCGGCCGACCCGGTTCCATCCCGGCGAACCGGGTGACGGCCTGACGGGCGATCGCCCGCATCAATGCATCGTCGCCCTGCCGCAGGGCCTGGAAGAGCATCTCGGCCATCTGCTCCGGCGACATCGACTCGCCGGCGCCGCCGGCCCCGGCCCCACCGGTGTCGGGGAGCATGTCGGGCTGATCGTCCTCGTCGATCTCCGGGAGTTCGCCGGCGCCGCCGATCGAGTACTCACGACCTCGCAACGAGAAGTAGACCTCGAAGACCGTCTCGAACGCCCGCCAGTGCGAGTTGTTCTTCACCAGCGTCGCCGCCAGCGCGTACTTGAAGGCGTCACGATCCTCGATCGGGATGTGCGTGATCGCCTCCATGGCGTCGAGGTTCTCGGTGAGACTCACCGGGAGTCCGGCGTTGCGCAACTCCAGGATGAACCCCGAGAGGAGGTCCAGCATGTGCGAGTCGGCGCGCTCGGCGGTGGTCATCGACTGCTCAACTCGTGCGGGGCACGCCGGGCTTGCGCGCACCGCCGTCGCCCTGGAGCTCCTTGGTGGCCCGGGCGATGTCGCTCTGGTACTTGAGGAGGATGTTGAGTGTCTCGATGGCCTCGGCCTCGGTGATCGAGTCGACACCGAGCAGCAACAGGGTGCGGGCCCAGTCGAGGGTCTCCGACACGGACGGGGCCTTCTTGAGCTCGAGTTGCCGGATGGAGCGCACGATCCGGGCGATCTGATCGGCGAGGTTGTCGGTCAGCTCGGGGACCTTGGTGAGGACGATCTCCTTCTCGCGGTCCATCTCCGGATAGTCGATGTGGAGGAACAGGCACCGACGCTTGAGCGCCTCGGAGAGCTCGCGGGTGTTGTTGGAGGTGAGGAAGACCATCGGGATCTGCCGAGCCTCGATGGTGCCCAACTCCGGGATCGACACCTGGTAGTCGGAGAGCACCTCCAGAAGGAGCGCCTCGGTCTCGATCTCCACGCGGTCGACCTCGTCGATGAGCAGCACCACCGGTTCGGTCGACCGGATGGCCTCCAGCAGGGGCCGGGTCAGGAGGAACTCGTCCGAGAAGATGTCGGTCTCGATGTCCTCCCACGTCGACTCGTTGTTGCGCTCGGCCTGGATGCGCAGGAGCTGCTTCTTGTAGTTCCACTCGTACAGGGCCTTCGACTCGTCGAGACCCTCGTAGCACTGCAGCCGGATCAGACGGGCCCCGATGACATCGGCCACCGACTTGGCCAGCTGGGTCTTGCCGGTGCCGGCCGGACCCTCCACCAGGATGGGTTTGCCCAGACGATCGGCCAGGAAGACGACACCGGCGATGGCCTCGTCGGACAGGTAGTCGACGGAGCGGAGGCGGGTCCGGACGTCGGCGGGCGACTCGAAGCGATAGTCCATTCCGACGACCCTACCGGTCGGCGGATCAGCGGCCGGACCCCGAAGCCCCGAGGCCGGGCGACTCAGCCGCGGACCTGTCCGGTGCCGCGCACCACGAACTTCGCCGTGGTCAGTTCACGCAGTCCCATCGGACCGCGGGCATGGAGCTTCTGGGTGGAGATGCCGATCTCAGCCCCGAAACCGAACTCCTCACCGTCGACGAACCGGGTGGAGGCGTTGACCAGCACGGCGGCGGCGTCGACCTCGGTGGTGAACCGGTCGGCAGCCTCCAATGAGCGCGTCACGATGGCCTCCGAGTGGCCGGATCCATTGCGGGCGATGTGGTCGATGGCTGCACCGAGATCGTCGACCACACCGACGGCCAGGACGAGGTCGAGGAACTCGGTGGCCCAATCCGTCTCGGTGGCCGGCACCGAACCGGGCAGCAACGGAATGGCCCGATCGTCGGCCCGGAGCTCGACACCGGTGAGCGCCGAGGCCACCCGGGGCAGGAACCGATCGGCCACCGCCGCATGGACCAGCAGCGTCTCGGCCGCGTTGCACACCGACGGTCGCTGCACCTTGGCGTTGACGATGATCTCCAGCGCCATGTCGAGATCGGCGTCGGCATCGACGTAGACATGGCAGTTGCCATCGCCGTCGATCACATAGGGCACGGTCGCGTTCTCGAGGATCGATGCGATGAGCGACGGTCCGCCCCGGGGGATGAGGCAGTCGATGCTGTCGCGCTGACGCATGAACTCGACGGCGGCCTCGCGCGAGGTGTCGGACACGAGGATGACGGAGTCGGCCGGGAGTCCGACACTCTCGACCGCACCGCGCAGCACGGCCTCGATGGCGAGGTTCGAACTGATCGCACCCGACGATCCCCGGAGGAAGGCGGCATTGCCCGACTTCAGACACAGTCC
>VERC01000064.1 GCA_018882825.1 Acidimicrobiia bacterium
CTCTCGCTCACCTCCGAGAGCAGCGGCGGCATGATCACCATGCCTTCGTCGCTCGCGTTCCCCACCAAGTTCGGGCTGCTCCCGGTGTCGACGGCGTGGGACAGCGGCGGGGTGGACGGTGTCGTCGAGGCCGTCGGGGCGGTTCTGAACCTCTCGTTCACCGAGCGACTCGTGATCCGGGCCACCGAATGGCCATCGCTGCTGGCGGGCGTCGGCCCGTTGGCCATCACCCTCCCCGATCCGGTGAAGAACGCGCAGGACGCCGTCGTGCTGCCAAAGGGCTCCGTCCAGATCAGACCGGAGCAGGTGGCGTTGCTGCTCGACTCGCGGGCCCCGAACGAGAGCGACCTGAATCGGGCCCTGCGTCAGGAGTTGTTCTGGAAGGCCTGGCTCGCGCAGTTGCGGAGCAGTGGCGCCCAGGTTCCCGGGGTCATCGACTCCGGACTCGGACGTTTCGTCGGCTCGCTGTCCCGCGGCCAATTGAGTGTCAGCGCGCTACCTGTGACGCCCATCCCGCCGACACCACCGTTCTCCACTCGGTACGTCCCCGTCCCCGAGCCGGCGGCCGCCACCGTGGCGGCCTACGTCCCGTTCCCGGAGGGCGCGCCGGGGAGTCGTCCCCGCGTCCGTGTGCTCGACGGCACCGGTGCGCTCGGCAACGGCGTGGTGGCCGCCATCCAGTTGAACGCCGGAGGGGGTCAGGTCGACGTGGTCGGTAACGCCAAGAAGTTCGGTCAGGCGGTGACGCAGATCATCTACTTCGATGGGGTGTCGGAGGAGACGGCACGTCAGATGCGCGACTCCATCGACATCGGGGAACTGGTGTCGAGCACGGCGTCGAACTCGGCGTCGGACGTCACGGTCGTCCTCGGCGAGGACTACCTGGCGAAGTACGGACCGACCTCCGATCCCGCCCTGGCGCCGGCGGTCCCATGAGCGACTTCGACCACACGTCCTTGCCGATCGTGGTGGCGCGAGCCGCAGCGACCAAGACGGATCGACCGACGGTCGTGCTCGACGTCGGAGAGGTGCTGTCCATCTGCGGGCGGTTCGTCATCACCTCGGGGGGCTCCGACCGACAGGTGAGGGCCATCGCCGAGGCGGTGGAGGAAGCGGTCACCGCGGCGGGGGGACCGAAACCTCTGCGTGTCGAGGGGGTCGACGATGCCTCGTGGGTCCTCATCGACTACGGCGACGTCATCGTCCACGTCATGGACGACGAGTCACGGGCCTTCTACGACCTCGAGCGATTGTGGCGTGACGTCCCCGAGGTCGACTGGTCCGCTGCCGTTCCGCAGGGCGACCACTGAGGGACGTGCCCACGACCGCACGATCAAGCTCCGCCGGCGGTGGCTCGTCGTCTCCCCGGTGGCGGCGGTCGCAGACCGGCTTGCCCGCACGTTGCGAACCGTCTGAGTGGAGCTAAGGAGAATCGAACTCCTGACCTCTTCCATGCCATGGAAGCGCTCTACCAACTGAGCTATAGCCCCGAGGGTTGGGAAATCTACCGGCCGTCGGCCCGGGCGCACAATCCGGATGCCGATGGTGTCGGTGTCGATCACGGGATCGACGTCGACGACACCTCGCCTACCATCGGCGGCCATGTCGACCGGCTACGACCCGCAGTCAATCGAGGCGAAGTGGCAGGAACGGTGGGCGGTCGACGGCACCTACGAGGTCGCGAACGACGATCCCCGGCCGCACTGGTACACGCTGTGCATGTACCCCTACCCCAGCGGCTCGGCCCACATGGGCCATGTCCGCAACTACACCTTCGGGGACATCATCGTTCGCTATCGGACGATGAACGGGTTCGCCGTGCTGTCGCCGATGGGTTTCGACTCGTTCGGTCTCCCGGCCGAGAACGCCGCCATCAAGACGGGTCGACACCCTCGGGGGTTCACCGACGAGCGGATCGAGTTGCTGCGCAGCTCGATCCTGCGCATCGGGGCGGTCTACGACTGGCGTCGGCAGGTGACCAGCCACTCGCCCGAGTACCAGAAGTGGACGCAGTGGATCTTCCTGAAGTTCCTCGAAGCGGGTCTGGCCTACCGTCGCAACGCACCGGTGAACTGGTGTCCGGGCTGTCACACCGTGCTGGCCAACGAGCAGGTCACGGCCGAGGGGACGTGTGACCGTTCCGGTGATGTGGTCGAGACACGTGACCTGGAGCAGTGGTTCTTCAAGATCACCGAGTACGCCCAGCAGCTCCTCGACGATCTCGACGCCCTCGAGTGGCCGGAACGGGTCAAGATCATGCAGCGCAACTGGATCGGCCGGAGTCAGGGCGCGGAGTTCTCGATGCGGGTCACCGACGCCGATGGCGCCGAGCGGCCCGACGGCGCGTCGGTCGAGGTGTTCACCACCCGACCGGACACCTCGTTCGGCATGACCTACGCGGTGATGGCTCCTGAGCATCCGTTGGTGCCGTCGATCGTCACCGAGCAGCAGCGGGCGGCCGTCGAGGCATTCGTGGCCGACGTTCGTCGGACCAGCGATGTGGATCGACTCTCCTCGGAGGGAGCGCTCGACAAGCGCGGAGTCTTCACGGGCGCGTACCTGCGCAACCCGTTCACCGGTGCACCGGTGCCGCTGTACCTCGCCGACTACGTCCTCATGGGGTATGGCACCGGCGCGATCATGGCCGTTCCCGCCGAGGACCAGCGGGACTGGGACTTCGCCGTGGCCCATGGCCTGCCCGTCGTGCGGACGATCCAGCCGCCACCCGGGTTCGAGGGCGAGGCCTACACCGGCGACGGCGTCCACATCAACAGCGGGTTCCTCGACGGCATGGGCAAGGAGGAGGCGATCGCGGCGTCGATCGCCTTCCTCGAGTCCGAGGGAATCGGTCGAGGCGCCGTCAACTTCCGCCTGCGCGACTGGCTCGTCAGTCGGCAACGGTTCTGGGGTTGCCCGATCCCGGTCGTGCACTGTGGGTCCTGCGGCATCGTCCCCGTCCCCGTCGACGAGTTGCCCGTCCTCGCTCCCGACGACGTCGAGTTCCGGCCCACCGGCGAGTCACCGCTGCGCTCCAGCCCTGCGTTCCTCGACACCACCTGCCCGTCGTGCGGGGGGCCGGCGCAGCGTGAGACCGACACGATGGACACGTTCGTCGACTCCTCGTGGTACTTCCTGCGGTTCTGCGATCCGTGGAACGACGAGGCGCCCTTCGCCCTCGACGCCGTCGAGTCGTGGATGCCCGTCGACCAGTACATCGGAGGCGTCGAGCACGCCATCCTCCACCTGATGTACGCCCGGTTCTTCACCAAGGCGTTGGCCGATCTCGGCGTCGCACCGCGCGGGCTGCGCGAGCCCTTCACCCGCTTGTTCACGCAGGGGATGATCCGGCTCGGCGGCGAGAAGATGTCGAAGTCGAAGGGCAACCTGGTGGCGCCCGAGGAGATCCTCGATGCTCAGGGCGCCGACGCGCTCCGTCTGGCCCAGTTGTTCGTGGGTCCACCCCAGGACGACGTCGATTGGGAGGGCGTCGGCATCGACGGGTGCGCCCGGTTCCTGCAACGGGTGTGGCGTCTGTCCGTCGGCGAGGTCGGGGCACCGGCGGTCGAGCGGGCCGAGACGCCCGCCGACCTCGCCGTCGCCCGCAGCACGAATCGATTGATCGTGCGCATCACCGACGACTTCGAGAAGTGGTCGTACAACACTGCCGTCGCCGCCTGCATGGAATTCACCAACGAACTGTTCAAGTACGTGCAGTCCGACGAAGGACCACGGATCGCCACCCTCGACAACGCCGTCGACATCTTGTTGTTGCTGATGGCGCCAATGGTTCCTCACATCACGGCCGAACTTCGTCAGCGGCGTCACGGCGACGACATTCATCGGTGCGCGTGGCCGGAGGCCGACGACTCGATGCTGGTCGTCGACTCGGTGACGATGGTGGTGCAGATCAACGGCAAGGTCCGCGACCGGATCGAGGTCGGGGCCGGCATCGACGAGGACACTGCGGTGTCGATCGCACTGGGCAGCCCACGGATCGCCGAACTGCTGGCGGGCGCCCCACCCCGGAAGGTGATCGCCCGACCGCCGCAGTTGGTCAACCTCGTGGTGTGAACCTCACTCCTGCTCGCGCAGGAACTGTTCGAGTTCGGCCACGATGTCGTCGCCGGTCGGCAGGGCGTCTCCGGTCGACGGATCGGCGTCGACCAGCATCTCCAGTTGCCGGACCATGCCGAGGTGCTCGTCATTGCCCGACACGAGTTCGTCCAGTCGCTCCCGGGTGGCGCGGGCGTCCTCGGCCAGCGATCCGGTGGGGAAGTGGAGGCCGGCGATGGTGCGCAGTCCGTTCACGAGGGTGAGGGCACCCTCCGGCCAGGGCATCCCGGCCGCGTAGTGCGGGACCTGCGACCACAGTCCGGTCATGCCCACGCCCTGGGCCACACAGGCCTGTTGGATGGCGGTGTCGATGCCGCCGGGCACGTCGATGCGTCCGGGCGCGACTCCGATGGAGCGAGCGAGTTCGGGCCGCACCGCCGTGGCCACCAGGCGTCCGGCCCGTGTGTGGGGGACGGGGGCGGGGTAGGCGCCCAACGAGAACGCCTCGACCACTCCGAAGTGCAGACAGAGGGCTGCGACCGAGTCGGCGAACGCTCGCCACACATGGTCGGGCTCGGCACCGACGAGGAACATCGCGGCATTTCCTTCGAGGTCGAATCCGGCGCGCAGTTCGATGGACGGCCAGGTGAGGGACTCGACGACGCCGTCGGAGATCGTCATGGTGGGACGACGCGACCGGTGATCGAGCAGACGGTCGGTGTCGAAGGTCGCCACCGTGACCGTCTCCAGATCCTCGAGGATCGTGCCCATGGCGTTGGCCGCGGCCAGGCCGGCGTCGATCCACCCGTCCAGGTGGACGAGCAGCACTGGATCGACGAGCTCGAGGTCGTCGTGGAGTTCGTAGAGATCCGACACGTCAGCCTCCGAAACGACCGTCGAGAGCGTGGAGTCCGGCGACGGCGAGTCGGGACACCGGACCGTCCGCCAGTGTGCCCTCGGTGGAGCCGTCTCCCATCGCGCCCTGCCGGAATCGCACGATCACCCCCTGCAGGATGCAGGCCAGTTTCCAGTATCCGAGGGCGACGTGGTAGCCGATGGCCGAGGTGTCACGTCCGGTGATGTCGGCATAGCGGGCCAACAACTGAGAGCGGGACGGGAATCCGTCGAGCAGGGTGGCGGCGTCGTCGTTGACCCGGAAGGTGTCGCCCCTCTCGGCCCAGTAGACGAACAGCAGGCCGAGATCGGCCATCGGGTCGCCGAGCGTGCACAGTTCCCAGTCGAGCACGGCGGCCACCGTTCCGTCGGTCCGGATGAGGCAGTTGTCGAGCCGGTAGTCGCCGTGGACGATGGTGGCCGGACCCTGCTCGGGCACCGAGGAGGTCAGGCGGTGATGGAGTTCGTCCATCTCCGGGATCTCGACGTCCCGGGTGGCATCCCACTGGCGTTGCCAGCGCGACAACTGTCGCTCGACGTAGGCCTCGCGTCGACCGAGATCCCCGAGGCCGACGTCGTCGACGTCCACCGAGTGAATGGTCGCCAGCACGTCGATCAACGATGCTCCGGCGCGTCGGCGGGCGGCCGCGTCGCGCGGCTCGGCAGCCGCCGAGGACGACGCCACGATGCCGTCGACGCGGTCCATCACGTAGGACGGCGCCCCGTTCACCGCGTCGTCGCTGCACAGATCGACCACCGGGGGAACGGGCACGGGCGTGGGCGCCAGCGCAGTGAGGATGCGCGCCTCGCGACCCATGTCGTGGGCGGTGGCGAGGACATGTCCCAAGGGGGGTCGCCGCAGCACCCATCGACGCCCGGTCTCGTCGGTGACCCGGAACGTGAGGTTGGAGAGGCCGCCGACGATGCGTTCGAACCGTAGGGGCGGAGCGACCCGGACCCGCTCGGCCAGCCACGCGGTGACGGCGGGCGCGTCGATGCCGGGGATGCCCTCCGCTTCGTCCTTCCCGTTCACCTCGGCCACGTCCACTCCCGGTCGACGCCGCTCACGCTACCCGGGAGGTCGGACGCGCTGTCCGTGGATCGCCCTATCCTCATGGCGTGATCATCGACGTGACCGATTCGACGCTCGAGACTGAGGTGATCGAGCGTTCCCGCACGACGCCGGTCATCGTGGACCTGTGGGCGCCGTGGTGTGGACCGTGTCGCACGTTGGGTCCGATGCTGGAGGGCGCAGTCGCCGCCACCGAAGGTCGGGTGGCATTGGCGAAGATCAACGTCGACGAGAACCCCGGGTGCTCGCAGGCCTTCCGGGTGCAGAGCATCCCGGCGGTCTTCGCCATCGTCGATGGCGCAGTCGTCGATCAGTTCCTCGGCGCGCTGCCTCAGGACCAGATCGACGAGTTCGTCGGTCGACTCGACGGCGGTGGCCAGCCGACCGAGATCGACCTGCTGCGCGAGGCGGGCGACGAGTCGTCCCTGCGTCGGGCGCTCGAACTCGAACCCGACAATGCCGACGTGATCGTCGATCTCGCCGAACTGTTGGCTGGACTCGAACGAGGCGATGAGGCCCTCGAGTTGCTGGCGCGGATACCCGAATCGCCCGAGACCCGACGCATCGCCGCCTTCGTGCGCAGTGGAGGCTCGTTCACCTCGACCCAGGACATCGATCGTCGCCTGGGTGAACTGCTCGAGTCGGTGAAGGACGACGACGCGGCGCGTCAGGAGTTCGTGGACCTCCTCGAGTTGCTGGGCCCGGAGGATCCACGCACGGCGCAGTGGCGCAAGCAGTTGACCTCCCGTCTGTTCTGAGGCATACGGCCCTTCCCCCTCGCCGGACAACTCTCTAGCGTCTCCTCGCCACGTTCCCCTCATGGTCGCAAGAGGGGAGCCTCATGGTCGGTCGAGTGGACGCAACGGGAGCTGCAGAGGCTGCGGTGGACGATGGCGGGATCGACGCCTCGACCCGGGCGCTGGCCGAACTGCAGGCCTCCTCGCGAGCGAGGAGCGACCGATGGTCCTCGAGCGGAACAGGTGAGCCCGCACCGCTGATCGAGCGGGCCTCCGCATGGCTGCGAGTGGCGTGGCGGATCGTGCGCGACCGTCCAGGCTTCGTCGTCGCCGCCGGGGCCACTCTGTGTGCCGTGGCCCTCGTGGCGGCCGCGCTCATCGTCCGCACGTCCGTGGAGTCCTCATCGACGACTCCGGCCGCACCGGTGGTCACCGTCCCGGCCGCCACGACGTCGACCACCCAACCGGGTCTCGTCGTGCAGGCTGCCGGGGCCGTGCGCTCCCCGGGGGTGCAACGGATGCCCACCGGCTCACGCGTCGTCGATCTGCTCGAGCGGTCGGGTGGTCCCGCACTCGATCTCGACCTCGACCGACTCAACCTGGCGGCGGTGCTCGTCGACGGTCAGCGGGTGTGGTTCCCGCGAGTCGGTGAGTCCGTTCCGCCGGCCGCCGGGCCGGGGGGAGTCTCGGGTGCGGGCGCCCCGAGCGTCATCGACCTCAATCAGGCCACCGTCGATCAACTCGACACGCTGCCGGGTATCGGACCCGTGCTGGCCTCGGCCATCGTCGCCGAGCGCGAACGAAACGGTCGCTTCGTCGATGTGAGCGCGTTGAGTCGGGTGAAGGGGCTCAGTCGCACGCGCATCGATGCCATCAGGGAACTCGTGACCGCTGGCTGACGCCGTGCAGCGGCGACCCGACTGGGGGCGGCTGATGCCCTTCGCCGCGGCGGTGGCCGCGTGGGCGGCCTCGCTGCATCCCGTTCGTGCTCCCATGTTCGTGGGCGGGCTCGCCCTCGGCCTGCTCTTCGTCGCGCGTCGGGCGGCCCATGTCGTCATCCTTCTCTCGGTCGCCGTCGCCGTGCTGGCCGGGCACGCACTCGCAGGCCTGACACCGGCGCCCGAGGGCCGGTGGACGGGAGCAGCGACGCTGTTGACCGACCCGGTGGAGCGGGGAGGGGGAACCACCGCCATCGTGCACACCGGCATCGGTCGACTGGAGGTGTCGGCGTGGGGTCCGGCCGGACGCATCCTCGCCGATCGGGTGGCCGGTGAAGCCGTGAAGGTCGAGGGCGAGCTCGGACCGCCCCGGTCACGCCAGCAGTGGCGGCACGTGCGGGGGCGGCTGCAGGCCGAACGGGTCGTCCGCACCGACCGCACCAGTCCGACGATGCGACTGCCCAACGCCATCCGATCGCTCGTGATCGAAGGGGCGAACGGACTTCCCGAGGCCCAACGACCCGTCTACACCGGATTCGTCCTCGGCGACGATCGCGGTCGCCCGGAGGAGATGACGGAATGGTTCGAAGCCGCCGGACTCTCGCACTTGCTGGTCGTGAGCGGCCAGAACCTGGTCTTCATCATGATGCTCACCGATCCGGTGCTGTCGCGGCTCGGCCGTCGCCCCCGGATCGCCCTGACGTTCGCCGTGCTCCTCGGCTTCATGGCGGTGACACGGTTCGAACCCTCGGTCATCCGTGCGTCGGCCATGGCGGGCGTGTCGACACTGGCCGTGCTCTCGGGCCGGCCGGCCGACGGTCGGCGGGTTCTGGCCATCGCCGTGGTCGCGCTCATCGTCATCGACCCACTCCTGACCCGGTCGATCGGATTCCAGTTGAGCGTGGCTGCGTCGGCCGGGATCGTCCTGATGGCCGCCGCCATCGAACGACGTCTCCCCGGTCCGCGTCGACTGCGGGCCGTGCTGGCCGTGACCATCGCCGCGCAGTCGGGCGTCGCCCCAGTGCTCGTCCCTCTCTTCGGGCCGATGCCACTCGTGGCCGTGCCCGCCAACGTGCTGGTCGAGCCAGTGGCCGGTCTGGTCATGATGTGGGGGTCGTCGGTCGGACTCCTCGCCGGCGCGCTCGGCGCACCATGGTCGAGCGTGCTCCTCCTGCCCGCGCGCGCCGGACTGTGGTGGATCATCTTCGTGGCGCGACTCGCTTCCGTCGTTCCGTCGATCGGCGTGGGGGTCCCGGTACTGCTCGGTCTGGCCGCATTCGCCGGGGTTCGACTCGTCCTGCGCCGGCGCCATCGACTCGATCACCCGATCCGTTGAGAGGACGGCGGTAGGGTCCGGACGTGTTCCTCGACCTCGGCTCCACGCGCTTCGACATCAGCCACCGTGCCGTGGTCATGGGGATCCTCAACCGCACACCCGATTCTTTCTACGACCAGGGCTCGTACTTCGCCTTCGACGACTTCCTGCGCAAGGCGGAACAACTGGTGCTCGACGGTGCGGACTTCCTCGACGTCGGGGGAGTGAAGGCCGGACCCGGTGAGGAGGTGACGGAGGCCGAGGAACTCGAGCGCGTCGTCCCCGCCATCGAGGCGCTGCGGTCCCGCTTCGATCTGCCGCTCTCGGTCGACACGTGGCGCGCCTCGGTGGCCGCGGCCTGTTTCGAGGCCGGGGCCTGTGTGGGCAACGACATCAGTGGGTTCGCCGATCCCGACTATCTCGACGTGTGCGCGCGAGCCGGCGCGTCGGTGGTCGCCACGCACATCCGTCTGGCGCCGAGGGTGCCCGATCCCGATCCGCACTACGACGACGTGGTGGTCTCCGTGTGCGACTTCCTCGCCGCCCGCGCCGAGCGCGCCTTGGCGGCCGGTATCCCGGCCGAGCGGATCATGGTCGATGCCGGCCTCGATCTCGGCAAGACCGAGGAGCAGTCGAAGATCCTGTTGCGGGCCTCCGACGCGTTGGTGTCGCTCGGCTATCCGGTCTTCCTGTCGGCGTCCAACAAGCGGTTCCTGTGGGTGCTCCTCGATGTCGAGCGAGGTTCGGCCGGAGACGGCACCATGGCGGCCCATGCACTGGGCATCGCTCTCGGTTGTCGCGTCCTGCGTGCGCACGACGTGCGCAACGGACGGCGGGTGGCCGACGTGATGGCCTCGATCCTCTCGGCCTGATGGACGTCGATCCCTCCGTCCCCTGTGTGCTGGTCAAGGGGGACGATGAGTCGCTCGTGTCGGACGCGGTCAAGCGCTTCGTCGACTCGTTCGTCGGAGACGGCGATCGCAGTCTCCTCGTCGACGAGTTCGACATCGACGATCTGGTGGCCGAGGACGGTGCCTACGGCATGGCTGCGGTACTCGATGCCCTGCAGACCCCGCCCTTCCTCAGCGATCGACGACTCGTGCTGGTGCGTCACGCCGGCGTGTTCTCCACCAAGGACTCGGTGGCGCCGCTCGTCGAGCTCCTGGCCGCGCCCGAGGGACTCAACTCGCTGGTGCTGGTGTGGGAGAAGGATCCCCGACCGAATCGGTCGACGCGCACTGCCGCGGTCCCGAAGTCGTTGCTCGATGCCCTCTCGTCCGCCGGCGGCGTGGTGGTCGACGCTTCGCCGGGCCGGAAGTCGGTCGAGTGGCTCAACGAC
>VERC01000065.1 GCA_018882825.1 Acidimicrobiia bacterium
TCGCTCACCAAGACGCTGGCCATGGAACTGGGGCCGGACGGGATTCGCACGAACGCCATCGGTCCGGGACTGATCGTCAGCGAGGGCACGGCCGCTCGCTACGAGGGAGGTCGGGCCGCCGAACGGGCCCGTGGTGTTCCACTCGGACGGGTGGGTGCGCCGGCCGACATCGCCGATGTGGTGTCGTTCCTGTGCAGTGACGATTCGCGCTACGTCAACGGTCAGGTCATCTACGTCGACGGTGGGATCACGGCGGGCACGCCGGTGCGCTGATGGACGACGGGCTCGACCGGGTCCTGACCAGTCGGGTCGAGCGCGCACCGTCGGCCCCTGTCGATCTCGACACGGTGGTGCGATGGTGCTCGGTCTTCGGGGCCAGTCGGGACGCCGAGGTCGACGCCCTCGTGCCGGCCCTGATGTACCCGACCTTCGTGCGCCCGTCGTCGCCGCCTCCCGCCGATGCGCGGGAGAGCGGGGTCGTCCTCCACGACGAACTCAAGCAGGCGCTCGATCTCCCCATCGCCATCGCCGTCGGCTACGAACTCGAGTTGCTCGGTCAGGTGGCACCCGCCGACCGCCTCGTCGCCGTCGAGCGGGTGGCGTCCGTCGGCGAACCGAGGGCGTCGAGGCTGGGTGAGGGGCGCGACTGGGTGATCGAGGTGACGACCTCGACCACGACCGGCGCGCCCGTCGGTGTCGAGAGGTTCCACATGTTCGGGTACCGAACCGACGCTGCTCCGCTGACGTCGGGTGCCCCACTTCGTCCGCCCGCGGCCGACGGTCGACCGGACTGGACCGAGACCCTGTCCGTCGATGCCGACCTCATCGTCCGTGCCGCCACGGTCAACCGAGTGTGGGCCCCCGCGCACCACCGTTCGACAGCGGCCCGGGCCGCCGGGTTGCCCGATGTCATCCTCGACACGTCGTCCCAGGTGGCCCTCCTCGCCGGCGCGGCTCGGCGGCGAAGGCCCGACGCGCCATTGCGGTCGGTCGAGCTCTCGATGCGACGGGCGATCCTCCCCGGTGTCGAGGTCGTGATCGCCGGCGTCGACGATGCCGCCGACACGGTCGTGGTCGCCACTGTCGACGGCGTGGTGGTCAGTCGATCGGTGGTCCGGTTCGCGACCTAGCGTGCGGCCATGGCTCCCGAACCGTTCACCATCGATGTGCCCGACGCCGTGCTCGACGATCTCCGTCGTCGACTCGACGCCACCCGTTGGCCCGATCAGGCCCCGGGTGACCCGTGGTCGCTGGGAATCCCCGTCGACGTCATGCGCGAGGCCGTCGACCACTGGCGCACCGGCTACGACTGGCGGGCGCGCGAGGCTCGCATGAACGCGTGGCCCAACTTCGTCACCGAGGCCGCCGGCGAACGGGTGCACTTCATCCACGTGCGGTCGCCCCATGTCGATGCCACACCGATCGTGCTCACCCACGGGTGGCCCGGATCGTTCGTGGAGTTCCTCGACGTGCTCGGCCCGCTCACCGATCCGACCGCGCACGGCGGTCGACCCGAGGACGCCTTCCATGTCGTGGTGCCGTCGATGCCCGGTTACGGGTTCTCGGGTCCGACGATGCAGCCCGGGTTCCACGTCGATCGCGTCGCCGACGCCGTGGCCGAGGTGATGATGCAACTGGGATACGACCGCTACATCGCCCAGGGTGGTGACTGGGGCGCGATCGTCACCCGTCGACTCGGCGAGGCCTACCCCGACCGACTGCTCGGTGTGCACGTCAACATGCTGTTCGCCTTTCCCGGCCCCGACGACGATGCCATGGCCGGTGTCACCGACGCCGAGAAGGCGCGCATGGGCGCCGCCGGCACCCGCATCGCCGACGGCACCGGGTACATGTCGATCCAGAGCACCCGGCCCCAGACGTTGGCCTACGGCCTGACCGACTCACCGGCCGGTCTCGCTGCGTGGATCCTCGAGAAGTTCCACGCGTGGAGCGATCTCGAACCGGGCGGACTCGACGCCACGTTCGGGTGGGATCGGCTGCTCGACAACCTCACCGTCTACTGGGTGACCAACACCGCCGGCTCGGCCGCCCGGCTCTACGCCGAGTCCACCCGGGCCGGCAACGGCGCCGCGCAGGCGTGGACCGGTCGAGTCGACGTCCCCACCGGTCACGCCGTCTACCCCTACGAACTGCTGCAGACACCGCGGGCGTGGGCCGATCGTCGCTACCGCATCGTGCACTGGACGGAACAGGAGCGCGGCGGCCACTTCGCCGCCTTCGAGCGACCCGACGCGTTCGTCGCCGACCTGCGCGCCTATCGGGCCGTCGTGGCTTAGGCGGGGAACGTCCCGGCCGAGCGCGCCGCCTGCGTGGGATCGAAGAACTCGCGCTGGGTGGCGATCAGTCCGTCACGGAATCCGAACACGATGACGTAGCGATTTTCGTACGCCGCGCCGGTGGGCAGGTAGGTGCCCGTGCTGTGCGCTTCGATCACCAGTCGGTCGGGATCGACACAGGCGATGACGTCGTCGATGGTCAACTCGAAGCGGAACACCCCGAATGCGCCACCGAGATAGGGAAGTGCCTCGGTCTTGCCGCGCACCGACTTCGGCGGATCGGTGAAGGGGAACTCGAGCACGAGGTCGTCGACGTAGTTGGCCAACTGTCCTTCGGCATCGCCGCGCCCGATGGCGGCGAAGGCCGATTCCACCGTCGCCAGATTGCGTCGCCGGTGCTCGTCGAGGTCGTGGCCGACGGACATCGTCAATCGCGGATCTTGCCGGTGCGGGTGCGATCGGGCACCAGCGCCACCAGACGGGCTCCGACCTCGGAGATCACCACATCGGGTGGGGTGGTGTCGTCCTCGACCAGATCGACCAGCGCCCGATGCTCGTCCGACGACATGGCCAGCAGTCGACCCTGGTAGCGGGCGGCGCTGGCTCGGGTGAACACCCTCGGAGAGCGCAGCTTGTTGGCCACCGCGTCGAGCACTTCCTCGTCGGCATCCCCGGGGGAATCGTTGAGGAGGTCTAGCAGTTCCCAGATCTGGCGGGGGGTGAGGACGACACCGAGCAGTTCGTCATCGGACGTGGTCGTCATGGGATCGTGAACTCCGATCGTGTACGGATCGACTCTGGGCCGCCGGCGCCGCAGTCACGATCGACCCAGTCGATCAGGACCGCCCATGAACGCCCGCTGCGATGGCCCTTTCCTAGTGGATGGCGGTGGCCCGATGCACATCGGAGCGGGGGTATCGGCATCGACCCCCCTTCTGGTGGACGGGTAGCGTTTTCCCATGGAGTTCTTCGATTCCTTCGATGCCGTCGCCGATGGAGCGACCATCGATGCCGCCGGTGTCCCGCTCCATCCGGTGATCGACGGCGTGCTCACCCGACGGTTGGTCAACCATCCGGATCACCGCGGGCGACTCTTCGAAATCGTCAATCTCGCCAACGATCCCGAGTTCTGGGCCCGACCCATCGTGCACGGCTATCAGTTCTCCATGCGGCCCGCTCAGGTCAAGGGATGGGGAGTCCATGCCGTGAAGGACGACCGGTACACGCTCATCGACGGCGAGGCGCTCACCGTCCTGTTCGATGCCCGCTTCGACTCACCCACCCGCGGCATGGAGCAGGTCGTGCACTTGAGTCGCTCGGCGATCCAGCAGGTGCTCATCCCGGCGGGGGTCTGGCACTGCAACGTGAACGTGGCCCCGCAGGAGACGTTCCTCGTCAACTTCCCCACCGAGCCCTACGACTACGCCAACCCCGACCGGATGCTCCTGCCCTGGAACACCGACCGCATCCCGGTGCGGATCAGTCGGTTCTTCCCGAAGCAGTTCGCGTCGTGGGACGAGTCCCCTGACTGATCGATCGCCGGTGGACGAACCGGACGTCGTCGCCGTCGTACCCACGCTCGGCGCGAGCGAGGAACGACTCCGCCGATGTCTGGAGTCGGTGGAGGTCGTTCGCGACGAGGGTCTGGCCACGACCGTCGTCGTGTGGAACGACCCGCAGCGCGCGGTACCTCGACTCGACGACGTCGTCGTCCTCGAACCGGGGTGCAACCTCGGGTTCGCCGGATCGATCGCCCATGCCCGTCGTCGGACGTCGGCCCGGTACCTGTGGCTGGTGCAGGACGACATGCGGGTCGAACGCGGATGTCTGCGTGCCCTGCGCGATCGACTCGACTCCGAGCCCGACATCGCCGTCGCCGCACCGGTGACGGTCGACGATGAGGGGTACGTGCGGCGGTACTCCCGGGGCGGCGTCATCGCACCGGACCACACGATGGATCACTGGTTCCCCACCGATCGCGTGCAAGCGTCGGACATCGACACGACGCACCGTCTCGACTGGGTGGCATCGAGCGGTTCACTCGTCCGGGTCGAGGCGTACGACGCCGTGGGTGGCATGGACCCGGCCTTCTTCCCCGTGCTGTGGAGCGATGTCGATCTCGGATACCGGCTGACCCGTGCCGGGCATCGGGTCGTCCTCGTGCCCGAGGCGGTGGCGCGTCACGACGGAAACGCGTCGTCGACGGCATTCCTGCGCGATGCGGTCGCCCCGCGGAACGCCGAACGGTTCCGAGCCAAGGCTTCCGGTGAGGTCGAACGGATCTCGATCGACGTCGATCGCGACATCGCCGACGCCGTCCTCCGGGCGGCCACCAGCGGGTTCATCGCTCTCGGTGTCCATGGTCAGTCCCGCGAGGATCGGTGGCGTCGGGACATGGAGCGACTCCGGTCGTCGTGGTCGATGAGGATCACGGCACCGTTGCGGATCATCGATGGCATCGTTCGGCGCACTCGGGATGGATCCCGGGGTCGGGCCGGCCGGTCGTGAGGGTCGGCGCTCGGACGGGTGACAGGATGCCGCAGTGCGCGAGATCCCCATCACCACCGACGAGATCCGACTCGGCCAATTGCTCAAACTGGCCGGGATCGTCGAGCAGGGTTCGGACGCCCGGATCCTGCTGGCCGACGGTGACGTCACGGTCAACGGAGAACAGGAGACCCGTCGGGGTCGGCGACTGCGACCCGGCGACGAGGTGATGGTCGAGGGCCAGTCGATCCGCGTGGTCTGATCCGAGTCGTCCGATCCGGGCCGGCCGGCCCGGATCGACTCACCGCAGGGTGACCGTGTTCGATGGCTTGGACTCGGGCCCGGCGCCGACGGCGCCGCCGGTGGATGGAATGGCGAGGTCTGGTGCATTCGGTGCGGCCGACGCCGGCGACGGGGCGCTCACCGCGCCCACGAGCGACAGCACCGTCGCCAACAGGGCGGAGGCGGACACCGCCGCTGTCACCGCCAGAAGGTTCGACCTGCGCACCCGCAGTGCCGTCGACATCCGGTCCTCCACGCTCGTTCGGGCGTTCCCGTCGGTCACCGTCACCGAACCCCGGTTCGTCACCGCGATGAGCGGATTCTCACCCGGTTCGGTACCCGATTCCATCCGGACCGAACCGATCAGGGCAGGGTGGCGTCCAGGCCGGGCACCTCGATCCCCAGACGACGGGCGGTCAGGGCATTGACCGGGTTGTAGACGGCCATGGCCCCCATCTGGGGATCCCCCGATTGCTCCACGTAGGTCTGGGCGATGCGCACCATCACCAGGCCGAACTGGAACCCGGCCAGGGTCTCGTAGAAGTCGACATGGGTCGCTGGCCGGCCGGCCAGTTGCTCCCACAGCGCGATCGAGGCGTCGTGGTCGAGCATGCCGGGCAGCAGCGTGGCGCCACCGGAGGCGAGGCTGAACTCCTGGAGGAACAGCCACCACCCGAGATCGCTCTCGCTGTTGCCCAGCGACACCATCTCCCAGTCGAACACACCGATGACCTCGGTGAGGTCGTCACCGCCGTACATCTGGTTGCCCGGTCGGGCGTCGCCCCAGCACAGTTCGATGAACTCGCCGTCATCGGGCCAGTTGGCCACCAACCACTCCCATGTCGGGTCGATCACCGGATGGGCCTCACCGCGCAGGGCCCACTCCCGGTAGTTGCGGAAGTACCCCATCCGCTGCTCGGGACCGAGCGCGCCGTGATGGGTCAGATCGAGATGACCGAACCCGGCCGCCCGCCAGTCGACCTTGCCCACCCGCGTCATGGCCTCGATGCCGTTGTGGGCCCAACGCGCCCGCTGCTCCGGGGTCATGTCGCACACGAACCCCTCCTGTGTGTAGGGCGGCACGTCGCCGGGCACCTTGCCGTTCAGGCGATCCATCATGAAGAACGGTCCACCGATGATCGACGCGTCCCGTTCGGCCCAGCGCATGTGCGGCACCGGTACATCGGAACCCTCGCCCAGCAACTTCATGGACAGGTACTGCTGGGTCACCAGATCGATCTCCGGGAACAGCAGGTTCATGGCCGGCTGACTGCGCAGCACCATCTCCGCCTCGACCGTCCGACCGTCTTCGTTCCACGTGGCGTCGAGCAGGAACGTCTCGTTGGAGAAGCCGCTGGATTGTGGAACGACGAGATCGGTGATCGTCACTCCGGTGGCCTCGGGCATCTGCCGGGCCATCCACTCGGTGAGCACTCCCTTGATCTGCTCCGGATCGCGCTGTCCCGTGACCGGCATGGTCCCCCCTCGTCGACTGGTCGTGACCGGGTGACTCTAGGACGCCCGTCGTACGATCGCCCCGGCGACGGGGTGGAGCCCGGTCACCGGATGATCGGGGGAGTGATGGGCACAGCCGGGCTGTTGGACGGACGGGTGGCGTGGGTGACGGGAGCGGCCCGGGGACAGGGACGGGCCCACGCGGTGGCTCTGGCCGCCGAGGGTGCCGACGTGATCGTCACCGACCTGTGCGCCGACATCGCCACCGTTCCCTACTCACTGGGGACCGAGGCCGAACTGGCCGAGACCGTCGCCCTGGTCGAGGCCCGGGGGCGTCGATGTCTGTCGATGGTGGCCGACGTGCGCGACACCGCGGCGCTCGATGAGGTGGTGGCGACCGGCCTCGAGGCCTTCGGACGCATCGACATCTGTGTGGCCAACGCCGGTGTCACGGGGTACGGACGGTTCCACGAGCTCGACGACACGACATGGCAGGACATGATCGACGTCGATCTCACCGGCACGTTCCGCACCATCCGCGCCGTGCTGCCTCACATGCTCGAACGTCGCTTCGGACGGGTGATCGCCACCGCATCGATGGCCGGGCGCATGGGCAACCCCAACCTCGCGCACTACGTGGCGGCCAAGTGGGGGGTGATCGGGATGATCAAGACGTTGGCCATGGAGGTGGCCAACAAGGGCATCACCGCCAACGTGATCGCACCGGCGGCGGTCGACACGCCGATGTTGCACAACCCGGCCATGTACGCATTGTTCTGTCCTGATCTCGACGCGCCGACCCGCGAGGACGTCGCGCCGCGGTACCGGGCCATGAATCGCATGGGTGTGCCGTGGATGGATCCCGGTGAGATCTCGCGGGCGGTGGTGTTCCTCGCCGCCGATGACGCCGGGGTGTCGACCGGTCAGGTGCTGGAGATCAGCCTCGGTTCGTCGGCCGGCACGCACTGAGGCGCGCCGGTCACGGACAGCCGAGACCGTTGAGGGTGGCACACGGCGGACACAGCCGTGCCGGCCCGTCGGCGGAACCGTAGATGCGGGCGTCGGGCGCGCCGCAGGCCATGCACGGGCCTTGCGGGTCGAGGACCTCGTGGCCCTCGACCCCGGACTCGGCGGCGTGCTTCCCGGAACCGTCGTCGCCGGTGGTGTGCGGCTCGGTCATCGTCACTGCTCGCAGATGGCGATGATGGTTGAGTCGAATCGACCGTCACCGGGAGCGGTCTCCACCAGGGCGTCGCACAGATCCTGGAAGGTGCGCTCGATGGCGGCATCGAGTTGCGGCGCCGAATCCTCGAGCCAGTTCGCCAGTTCGACCCGCGAACCGGACTCCAACCAACGACGCACGAGCGCCGGGATGTCGTTCGTCCATCGCTGCCACGTCTGGTAGTGGCTGCGGGCCAGATCCCGCACTTCGTCGGCCACCGAACCGTCCGACCACGGACGTTCTTCCAGCGCGGTGTCGATGTCGGCGAGGTCGCGCGAGAACTGTTCCACCTGGGCCTGCATGTCGTCGTACCACGACGCGTCCATGGTGACGGCACCCGATGATCGACCCGACCGTGCGTTGCTCGACGGAGCCACGCGGTTGGCCTGATAGGACTCCCAGAACGTCTGGATGAACACGAGGTTGGTGCGTTCGGAGCCGAGCAGGTCGACGATCGCCTGTTGATAGGAGGGATCGTTCGACGAGGCCCGTCGGGCCGAGTGATCGGCCACCGCAGCCACCGTGCCCAGCACGAGCACCACGGCCAGGAGTGCCGCCCCGATGGCCACGCTAAGTGACCGTCGGCGATGGGGCGTCGTCTCCTCGTCGTCGGTGTCGGCGCCGAGGCGCCCGGCCCGGTACACGCCGGCGCTGAACGGCGAGGTGGGCCCGGCGGCCAGCGGTTCGGGATCGTGATCGGGCGGGGGCGTGGGCGGACGCGACGCGTTGGAGTCGGTCAGGCCGGGGGGCGTCGGGTACCACTGTCCGTCGCCCGCCTGCCACCAGTCCGGTCCGGGCGGCGTGTCGCTCATGGGCGGCCCACGATACGCAGCGGGAACGATGACCGGCGGTCGGGCGCGGGCCGACCAGTGCCGATGCCCCGATCAGCGCAGGGCGCCCATCATCTCCTGGCAGGTCGCCGGGCCATCGAGGTCGACGGAGCGGTACGTCAACGCCTTGTTCCACCACCACGCCGGTGCCCGGCCCAGCGTCGAGTCGTCACGGGTGTGCGGCACCGTCGTCACCACGCCGTCACGTTCGTACACGAGCGAGAAGTCGCGGGCCGTCGCCGTGTACTGGCGCAGGTTCACCATCGGTACCCGATCACCCGAGTCGACGTAGTCCGACAGCGCCGGATCGGACGAGACGAGGATCCGCACCAGGTCACCGGACTCGTCGAGCATGGACAACGTACCGGGGACCAGCCACGAGTTCGTCTCGCCCCGGGCCGTCACCAGATTGGCGTACATGTTCCACGACGTGGCCGTGCGCACACCGAGCCACGGTCCGAGACCGATGATGACGGCGAGCGACGGCCACATCAGCATCCATCGATCGTCCGGCAGCAGTGCCACGTCGGAACGGAGGGTGTGAGTGCGCACCGCGCCGAACACCACTCCTCCCCACAGCACCGCGCCGATCGTCCACCACGACACCTCGCGACCGTGGCCGATCGCCGACGACCACCCTCGCTCGTCGTCGAGCGACTGCCAGACCAGCAGCGATGCCAACGACGCGGTCACCACGATGGTGACGACGCGTGCCACCGTGCGCCCGCCCCTGCCCCGCAGCCATCGCCCGAACTCGTCGAACCAGTCGTCGGGTAGGAACAGCACCGCCATCATGGCGATGACGACCGAGAAGTCGGAGAACGAATGGTCGGTGTTGATCGAGATGATCCCGTGGAAGGAGACGGCCAGGATCACACCGAGCACCCGTGTGCGCGCAATGGTCAGCAGCACGACCACCGAGGTCTCCAGGGCCATCACGACGAAGGGGACGACGCGTGTCCATCCGACTTCACTCGTCGCGCCGAGACCGGAGAGACCGACGGTGGTCGCCACCTGGTCGAGGAACACGTTCGCGCAACTCACCGATGCATCGGTGAACGACGAGTTGTACTTGGCGAACGCCGCGAAGCCGTAGGCCACGAGGAACACCAGGCGAGCCGAGGCGAATCCGTCGACGGCCAGCGCGTCATCGACGTTCCGTGGTCGACGCAACGCGCCGATCGTCATCGACGCCAGGATCGTCATCGCCACGATCGACGCAAGGAGCCAGTGGTTGCCCAGACGCGGCGCCTCGACCCACGCTGTCACCGGCACCCCGATGCACACCACGGCCAGCACGGGATTCGATCGGGGACGACACAGCAGCACCAGTGCGACCAGTCCCAGGGCGAGATGGGTCACGTTCCACATCGTCACGCCCGCCAGCAGCGCGCTCGGTCCCGGCAGGTACAGCGTGTGGATCAGCACTGCCACCGCCCACAGCCACACGAACACGACGCGACGCGTCCCGTCGTGATTCGCCGGTGGACTCATCGCGTCAACGTACCGGTGGCGGCCCACCCGATCCGGTGTCACAGGCCGTCGGTAGTGTGCGCCCGTGTCGTTCCATCTGACCGTCGGCGGATCCCTCGAACCACTGGCCGATGCCCTCGCCGAGCTCCTGGCCGTCCCTGCGCCCGGCGCCGACCCGTTCGACGCAGAGCTCGTCCTCGTGCCTTCGGCCGGTGTGCGAGCCTGGCTCGGCGCCCGACTGGCCCGCCGACTGGGGGCCACGGCCCGGGGCGGCGACGGCGTGGTGGCCAAC